>JBIKMQ010000460.1:0-3125 GCA_044359215.1 Candidatus Chromulinivoraceae bacterium | reverse complement strand
CCGCCCGGACACCCGCGGGCCCTACTACCAGCCCGAGGCCTGGGACGGCACGGCACGGATCGCCGCCACCCTTCGATCCCGGCTGAACGCTGCCGATGCCGCCGAGGTCGCCCACCTGGGGCGCGAGCTTGCCCGGCATCGCATCCCCGCCGGGGATGCCCTCGACACCCTGATCGCGCGCGCGGCCTTGGAGCCGGCCCTGCTGCCGGCGGTGGCCGGCCAGTTGGCGGAAGCGGAGGACGTCCCCGCGAAGGCCGTGCCGTTGCTGGTCCGGGCCGCCGAGGCCGCCGAGACCCCCGATGCCGCCCGGGCTCAGGCGGTCATCGCGCTGACCAAGACCGTGGATCCCGAGGCCTGGCGTGCCGTGCTGCGGGCCCTGCCGAGGGTCCAGTCCACCAAGTCCGAGAACAACCTCGCCGAGAAGGCCGCCAACGCCTTCCGGAACGCGCCGAAGCTCGACCAGGTCCATGGCGTGTTCGAGGCCGTGGCGGCGGAGGCTGATGGCCCCACCTCGGCGCTGGCAGAGGGCGCCGTCCTGCGCCTGGCCTCGCGCAAGGTCGGTGCGCCCGAGGCCCGGGCCGCGGCCAACGCCTCGCTCGACGCCGGTTGGTCGCAGCCGAAGCGACGCCTGCAGATCCTCAAGGCCGCGGCCCAGATCGGGGACGCCTCCCGGGCGGCCGCCTTCGTCGCCGCCCTGGACGACCCGGACCCCACCATCGCCAAGGCGGCGAAGGAGGCCGTCGGCAGGCTCAAGATCGACCCGGAACGCTTCCGTGCGGAGTCCCGGGCCGCGAAGGTCGGCGACCTGGCCGTCGAGGACGCGCTAGCACAGGTCCAGAAGACCTCCGGGGACCCCACGCGGGGGGCACAGCTCTTCGGGCAGGTCGGCTGCAACGGGTGCCACACCGTGCGGGCCGACGAGCCGCTCAAGGGCCCCTACCTGGGCACCATCGCCACCGTGTACCGGCGGCGCGAACTGGCCGAGGCGATCCTCCTGCCCAACAAGACGCTGGCGCAGGGCTTCGTGGCCAACCACTTCGAGCTCAAGGACGGCACCGAGGTCGACGGGTTCGTGGTGCGGGAGGCCGCCGACGCGGTCACCGTGCGCACGATCGCCGCCGTCGAGCAGACCCTGCCGGTCGCGCAGATCGCGCGCCGCGAGAAGCAGCAGCGCTCGCTCATGCCCGAGGGCCTGGCCTCCGGGCTGACCGTGCGCGAGTTGGCCTCCCTGCTCGACTACCTGGAGCAGCTGCCCTTGGCGAAATGAGGGTTTCGGTCCATCATTTGCGTTTCCGGGCAATCCCATCGCCGGTACCTTCATCCCTTCCATGGATCCCCTGACGGAACCCCAGGTGGTGCTGACCCACGAGAGCGATCTCGACGGGTTGGTCTCCGGCCTGCTGCTGCAGCGCCTGGCCCGGCACCTGTTCGGCAAGGAGGTGCCCCTCGAGGCCTACCATTACCAGGGCTGGAAGGCCCGGCAGCTCTCCGAGCGCACGGCCTGGGTCAGCGACTTCACCTTCGAGGCGCGCCTCGACCGGAAGGGCTGGCTGGTGGTGGACCATCACGCCACCGAGACCCGGCCGTCGGCCGCCCGGCTGATCCATGACCCATCGAAGTCGGCCAGCCGGCTGTGCCACGACCTGGTGCGGGAGCATGGGCTGGGTTCGCCGGAGCTCGACCGGATCGTCCAGCTCGCCGACATCGGCGACCTGTTCGACGAGACGCACGCCGACTTCGTGGAGGCCTGCGACTACGCCAACCTCGTCAAGAGCTACGGATTCTGGAACCTGCACTCCCTGATCGGTGGGCGCATCGAGGCGCTGCTGGATCACCCGTTGCTCGAGGTGATGCAGGTCCGGCGGAGGGTCGAAGACCCCATCGGTTTCGCCTGGGCCCGGGAACATGTCGAGGCGCTCAGCCCGGAGGTCGGGCTCGTCCGCCCGGTGGTGGGCAACACCAACGTCATCGTCCACCAGCTGCTCGAGCGCGGGGCCACGCCGCACCCGGTGCTGGCGACCCTGTTCAAGAAGGGCAACGGGGCGTTCATCGTGAGCTTCCGCAGCCGCCACGGGGAGGCCCTGAAGGTCGCTGCCCGCTTCGACGGGGGCGGGCACCCGAACGCCTCGGGAACCACGCTGCCCCGCTCGGTGAACGACCACGAGTCGGCGGTCCAGTATCTCCGGCAGCACCTGGCACCCGCCACGACCCCAACACCGCTCAATGGCCTGGGAGACCTGATGTTGCAGTGGGAGCAGACCCGGCGCTGAGCCGGTTCACCAAGGCCGACGGGGGGGGCCCTTTCATCAGGGCGACCGGCTCAGCGCCGGTTCATCTGCCAGAGGAGCAGCCCAAGGATCGCCGAGGCGATGCACCCGACGACGATGCCCGCCAGGACCTGCTGGCGATGCTTCTTCCGGGCTCCCCGGCCCTGTCCGGGCAGCAGGTAGTACCGGTGTTCCTCGGGATTCTTCGGTTTACCGAACAGGGGCATATCAGGGCGACGCCGGTGTGGTAAGGGAGCGGGGGCCCGTTGGCAACATTTCCCCGAGGATCCGAAACGGGCGGGCCGGCCCGGGGACCCGATTCGAAAACGGAGCCCGTTCTCCCAGTTGCAGGAGCCCGCCGAACCTCCTATCTGTCCCATGCAAGCCCCTGCGGGGGGGGCCACCGGAATCCCGCACGACCGACACCCGATCCATGAAACGCATCACGCTCTTCGCCCTGACGAACCTCGCGATCCTCCTGGTCATCTCCATCGTGGTCCGGGCCCTTGGTCTGGACCACTGGATCAACGCCCGCGGCATGAGCGTTCCGGGCCTGATGGTGATGTCCCTTGTCATCGGCTTCTCCGGCAGCCTCTTCTCGCTGCTCATCTCCAAGTGGATGGCCATCCGCGCCTACTCCATCGAGCTGATCCGGGAGCCGCGCGACCAGACCGAGCGATGGCTGCTCCAGACGGTGGAGGAACAGGCCCACAAGGCCGGGATACCCATGCCGGACGTGGGCGTGTACGACAGCCCCGAGGCCAACGCCTTCGCCACGGGCCGCTCCCGCAACAGCGCCCTCGTGGCCGTCAGCTCCGGCCTGCTCCACCAGATGCGCCAGCGCGAGGTGGAAGGCGT
>JBIKMQ010000458.1:0-3131 GCA_044359215.1 Candidatus Chromulinivoraceae bacterium | reverse complement strand
CAAGCCCGAAGCACATCCCCGGTCGGCGCACGGGATGGCTCAACGCCCCGGCGCGAACTGTGGTTCATACCGTCGACGGCGCTCGAGGATCTGCTCCACGTACTGGCGGGTTCCGGGGTAGGTCATCACGGCCAGGAAGTGCGCGCTGTTGGTCCTCGCCTGGGGGGCGTTGGTGGCGTTCATCCATCGCAGGACGTTGCGGCGGCCGGCGTTGTAGTCGGCCAGGGCGTAGGCAACCGGATTGTCGGTCGCGGTGTAGCGGCGGAGCACCTTGGACAGATAGTACGAACCGGCCATCAGGTTGGTGGCAGGATCCAGGGTCTGTTCGTGATGGTAGCCCCGGAGACGCTGGGCGTCGGCCCACTCCTGGGCGGCAAGCTCGGTCACCTGCATGAGCCCGATCTCGCCGGCACGCCCCCGCACCCCGGGATCGAACCGGCTTTCCTTCCAGACCACGGCCTTGACCAGCGACGGCGGCAGCCGGTGATGGTGGGCGGCGGCGCGAATTTGCACGTCGAAGCGGTCCTCAAGGCGGGACCGCCAGTACCAGGCGACGCCCGCCGCGACGATCATCAGGCCCAGAATGGTAGCCAGGCGTCTCATGCGTGTGCCGGCCTCAGGATAGCGGCACCGGGCCGGAGGGGAAACCTTGCGCTCGAGAGGATGCCGCGACCGGAGTCTGCGCCCGGTACCTTGCGCTCCGGAGGCCATGGCTGAATCCCCGGGTGCATCGGCAGTTGAACCGCCGTCAGGACCGGCGAGACTCAGGCCCATGAAGGACGCATACATCGCCGCCAAGGAGCGTTGGGCCCGCAAGATGGCCGGGACGGCCCGACCGGAACTCCGGTCCG
Source organism: Candidatus Chromulinivoraceae bacterium (assembly GCA_044359215.1). Classification (GTDB taxonomy): domain Bacteria; phylum Verrucomicrobiota; class Verrucomicrobiia; order Limisphaerales; family UBA9464; genus SXXZ01. The sequence continues at coordinate 2,280 of JBIKMQ010000458.1, read as the reverse complement.
GGGATCGTCTGCCACCGGGACAGCGCCAGGTGCACAACTTCCCGGTGCTCGACCTTGGAGTGAAACCCGAGGTGCCCCTCGACCAGTGGCGGCTGCACATCGGGGGCCATGTGGAGAATCCGGTCACCCTCGACTGGAAGGCCTTCCTGGACCTGCCGCAGTTCACCGACACCAGCGACTTCCACTGCGTGACCACCTGGAGCCAGTTCGACATGGTCTGGCAGGGGGTGGCGTTCTTCACGCTGGCCGACCTGGTGCGCCCGAAGGCCAGCGCCACGCACGTCTTCTTCAAGGGACATGACGGCTACTCGACCAACAACCCGATCGAGGCCTGCATGGACGACGACGTGCTGATCGCCCACCGCTGGAACGGCCAGCCGCTCAGCGTCGAGCACGGGGGCCCGGCCCGGGTGATCCTGCCCAAGCGCTATGCCTGGAAGGGCTCGAAGTGGATCCGCGAGATCACCTTCCTCGACCGCGATATCCTGGGCTTCTGGGAGCTGCGCGGTTACTCCAACACGGCCGACCCCTGGACCGAAGACCGATTCTCGGGGGGCGATCCGACCGCCTGACCGGCCCGGCCACCAAACAAAGACGCCGTCCGGGATACGGACGGCGTCGGCGGGAAAGGGTTTGTGATCCCGGGCCTCAGCCCACGATCTCGATGCCCATGTTGCGGGCGGTGCCGGCGATGGTGCGGAAGGCCGCTTCCTCGGTGTTGCAGTTGAGGTCGCTTCCCTTGGCCTTGATGATCTCAAGTACCTGCTTGCGGGTCACCTTGCCGACCTTGTCCTTGTTGGGGGTCTTGGAGCCCGAGGCGATGCCGGCGGCCTTCTTGAGCAGCACGGACGCCGGGGGGGACTTGAGGATGAAGGTGAAGGACTTGTCCTGGTACACGGTGATGATCACCGGGATGACCAGACCGGGGCGGTCCTTGGTGGCGGCGTTGAACTCCTTGCAGAAGCCCATGATGTTGATGCCCTGCGAGCCGAGCGCGGGACCCACCGGGGGCGCCGGGTTGGCCTGGCCGCCGGGGATCTGCAGTTTGACGATGCCTGTGACTTTCTTTGCCATGTTCTATCCAGTTGGTTTGCGGCGGTGTACGACGTCGCTTGAGAGGCATCACGACTTCTCGACCTGCCAGTATTCGAGTTCGACGGGCGTCTTCCGCCCGAAGATGTCCACGGTCACCTTGAGCTTGCCCTTGTCGGGCTCCAGCTCTTCGATGACGCCGGTGAAATTGAGGAACGGACCATCGTTGATCTTGACGGTCTCACCCACGTCGAAGCTGACCTTCGGACGTTCGGTGTCTTCGCTGTCGGAAATCTGCGCCTTGATGGTGGCGATCTCGTCGTCGGTGACGGTCATCGGGCGCTCGCCGCCCACGAAGCCGATCACGCCCTGGATGTCCTTGATGAAGTACCAGGGCTTCTCCATGGGCCGCTTGCCATCGTCGAGCAGGGCCATGTCGATGTAGACGTAGCCCGGATGCAGCTTGCGGTTGGTGACGGTCTTCTTGCCGCCCCGCACCTCGACGACCTTCTCCATCGGCAGGAGCACCTCCCGGATGTATTCCTCCATCTCGTCGGTCTTGATCCGGCGGTTGATGGTGTCCCGGACCTTCTGCTCCTGACCGGCGAGGGTGTGCAGGACAAACCACTGGGTGTTCATGGGCAGGGCGGGTTTCGGAAGACGGGTGGGGAAAACGGGAGAGTTCGGAAGAGGTGGCCAAGAGGCCGCAGGGATCAGGACGGCTTGATGATGCGCTCCACAAAGAACCCAACGATCGTGTCCGTTCCCATCGTGAAGACTCCCAGGAGCCCGATGACCACGAAGATCAGCACCGTGGACTGGATGAGCTCCTCACGGGACGGCCAGTTGCACTTCTTGAGCTCCTGCTGGGTGGCGGCCACGTAGGCGGCGAGGCGGGCCAGCTGCCCCTGCTTCCAGGCGAAGGCGAAGATCGCGCCGATGACGGCGAACCAGATCAGGAACGGAAGATAGTCTTTCACAACAATTGTTTCGGTGAGTGCGGCTGGGCGAAGGCCAGTGGATGATCCTGCGTTGGCTTTCCGCGTTCGTTGTCCTGATGCTGGTTCGCAGTTGGCGGAGGGGGAGGGATTCGAACCCCCGGTGAGCGTCAGCCCACAGCGGTTTTCAAGACCGCCGCATTAGACCACTCTGCCACCCCTCCGGGAGGCTGGCAGGGCGTGAGGGACTCGAACCCCCAACCAACGGTTTTGGAGACCGCTACTCTACCAATTGAGCTAACGCCCTGTA
>JBIKMQ010000457.1:0-3135 GCA_044359215.1 Candidatus Chromulinivoraceae bacterium | reverse complement strand
AATTGACTCAAGCGCTCCAGCGTGCGGCGACCGGTCTCGGATTCCAGGTAGGCGGTCAGGGCGCCAGCGGCCCCGTACTCGATCCGCGTGACGTACTCAGGCTTGGCCGAGCTGCCCTTCTGGCGCAATTGGGTCCAGCGGGCATTGGCCTCGGCGGCGCCCAGGTCCACCAACTGGTCGCCCTGGTCCCGGATCTCGCCCTTGAGCCGCTCGTAGTCGGCGCGGCGGCGTTCACGCTCCGGGTCCGCCAGGCCGGTTTGGGACGGGGAGCAGTCTTCGAGCGCGTCGTACAACCGGCCCAGCCGGACGATTCCCGCCAGGGTCTCCGAGCGGGCCACGTGGTCGAGGTCGTCATGCAGCCGGGCGATCTCGTAGGCCATGGTCTCGCCCACCGACGGCACACCCAGCGCGTGCAACCAACGGTGCAACGGTGCCGAGCGGGCCCGCTCGAGGGCGGCCACGACCTTGCCCGCATTCTTGGCGCCGAAAACCCGGGGCTCCTCGTCGGTGCCCAGGTTGAGGGTCGCCAACCGCTCCACGGTCAGGTCGAAGAGGTCCAGCGGATCACGGACCCAGCCCCGCTCCACGAGTTTCTCGGCCACGATGCCTCCGAGCGACTCGAGGTCCAGGGTCTTGCGCTGGGCGAAGTATTCCACCCGCCGGGTCAACTGGGCCGGACAGGCTGCCACGTTCTGGCAACGCCAGGCCACCTCGTCCTGGGCACCATCGGACACCTTCTCCCTGGCGATGGGACCGCCGCATGCCGGGCAACGGCCGCCGACGTGGCGGACGAGATCGAACTCCTCCGCGCCGGGCGGTCGCATCGTGGTCAACACCTCGGCCACTTCCGGGATCACCATGCCGGCCTTGCGGATCACCACCGTGTCGCCGATGCGGATGTCTTTGCGGCGGATCTCATCCTCGTTGTGCAGCGTGGCACGCGACACGGTGGATCCTTGGACGAACACCGGCTCCAGCTCGGCCACCGGCGTCAGGACCCCGGTCCGGCCCACCTGCACCGTGATCGCTTGGAGGCGCGTCTGGGCCGGCGTGATCCACGGCACGGGCTTGTGGACGATGGCGTAGCCCGGGGAGCGCCGCTTATCGGGGATGCGCGCGGCGTCGTCGAAGCGGTCCACCTTGAGCACCACCCCGTCGATCTCGTAGGGCAGGCGGCGACGGAGGTCCCGGTCCTCGTCGTACCCGGCCACCACCTCGGATCGGTACACCGCCAGCGCCATGTCAATGTCCGGGCACGACCACCACGTCTTTTGGGTCGGAAGCCCCCACGCGGCGAAACGGCTCAGCATCTCGGAATGGCTGCCGAAGCGGACGCCCTCGCAGACGCCCACCGCGTAGAAGACCGCCCGGATCGGCCGCCCGGCCACGATCTTCGGGTCGAGCAGCTTCAGGGTCCCCGAGGTGGCGTTGCGCGGATTGGGTGCGGCCTTCTCGCCGGCCGCCGCCAGGGCGACGTTCATGGCGGCGAAATCGTCCAGCGTGAGGTAGGCCTCGCCCCGAACCTCGATCCAATCGGGCGGATTGGGCGTGTCCAACTGCAGCGGGATCGACCGGATCGTGCGCAGGTTGGCCGTGATGTCGTCGCCGAAGCGTCCATCGCCGCGGGTTACCCCCAGGCTCAACTTGCCGTGGCGGTAATGGACGCTCAGGGACACCCCGTCGACCTTGGGCTCCATGATGAGCGGCACGGAGTCCCGACCCAGCGTCTTGCAGATCTGGGCGTACCAGGTGCGCAGGGCCTCCAGGGTATTCTCGTCCTGAAGGCGCACCCGGCGTTCCCGATCGGGCATCTCGGCGGAGGATGGCACCTCGGAGGCCTCGACCTTCTCGAGTGAGAGCATCGGACGCTGGTGCTCCACCCGCGCGAAGCCCTCGGCCGGGGCTCCCCCCACGCGCTGGGTCGGCGACTCGGGTGTCGCCAACTCCGGATGGGCCGCTTCCAACTGCTGGAGTTCACGATACAACCGGTCGTATTCGAGGTCGGTGATCGTCGGGGCCGACAGGACGTAGTAAGCCCGGTCGTGGGCCAGGATCTCGGCGGCCAGCCGGGCATGGCGATCCCGTGCGGCCGCAGTGGAGGCATCGGTCACCCGCCCACCTTGGAGGACCGTCCCGACCCTTTGAAGCCCAAAGCCCCTCTGGAGGGTCCGGCCGGGCCCCGGTCACTCGGCCGTTCCGCGGCGCTGCAGCGGGTCCCAGTACAACGCGTTGCGGTACTGGTTGGCCCCTCCCTTGATCGGGTCGTCGGGCGGATTGATGTTGGCGCTCCGACGGGTCTCGGCATGGCCGTCGTTGAACACCACGTTGCCGCGGCGGCCGTGCCGGTTGTCGTCGACACCCTCGTAGGTATTGCCGCGACCGGGCGTCATGCCCGAGCTCGGCCACCAGAGGCTGCTGCTCCAGGTGAGGTCGGGCTTGGGCATGGTGTCGCCGATGACCAGGTTCTGGACCGGATTGACGATGGCCGTGCGCTTGAACCACTTGGTGGTGGAGAGGCCGGCCGCCTCATGGGAATCGTAGGGATGGACGCCCAGGAAGAAGGCGTTGTACCCGTAGCCGACCAGGTGGCAGTCGAACTTCCACGACCATGGAATGCCCGCATCCTTGCGGGGCCCCTTCAGGGCGTGGCAGCGGAAGTAGTTCGATTGCCCGCGCGCGTACCCCACGATGGCCGTGCCCCACCAGTTTGTGCGGGACGGCGGTTCGTCGGAGGTGGTCAGGTTGCCGTTGCGATGACCGGGAAACACGTCCCGGTTGTCGTCGGTGTACAACTGCATGAAGAGAGCGATCTGCTTGAGGTTGTTCATGCAGGCGATCGTCTCGCCCTTGGCCTTGGCCCGGCCGAGGGCCGGCAACAGCATGCCGGCCAGGATGGCGATGATGGCGATGACCACCAGCAGCTCGATCAGGGTGAAGGCCGCACGGGCCGTCAGGGGGAGGCGAGTCTTCATGCGATCACAGGGTTCCGAGGGATTGGGATCATTAGGCGCCCTGCCGTCGGTTTTGTCCATGCCTGAGGCATCCGGAAACATCGAGCCCGCGTGCCGCGCCCAGCGTCGACTTGCCCGACCATCCCACCGCCTGCGGCGATCCCAGGGTCCGCAGGCCAAGGCC
>JBIKMQ010000456.1:0-3137 GCA_044359215.1 Candidatus Chromulinivoraceae bacterium | reverse complement strand
TGTGGTCCACCGGGAGGACCTGCTGGACCAGGATGGGGCCGGCATCGAGATCGTCGGTCACCAGATGAGCGGTGGCGCCGATGACCTTCACCCCTCGCTGGAAAGCCTGATGATAGGGTTTGGCCCCGATGAAGGCGGGCAGGAACGAATGGTGGATGTTGATGATCCGCGAGGGGTATCTGGCCACGAAGGCCGGGGAGAGCACCCGCATGTACTTGGCCAGCACCAGGAACTCCGGCCCGATGGGCTCCAGGATCGCCGACACGGCCGCCTCGTGGGCCACCCGGTCGAGGCCCTCGGCCGGCACATGGTGGAAGGGCACCCCGAACTTGGCGACCAGGTCGCCGAGGTCGGCATGGTTGCTGAGGACGGCCTCGATGCGGGCCTGGATGCCGCCGAACTGGTGGCGGATCAACAGGTCGCCCAGGCAATGGTGCTCCCGGGAGGCCAGCACCACGATCCGCTTCGGGCCGGGCCTTGCCAATCGGACCCGGGCCCCGGCCGGCAGGGCGGCCAGGGTTTCCGACACGATGCGTTCCCCCACCCGGTCGACCTTCCCGTCCACCTCCGCGGCCTGAGGCCCGTCGAACTCGGTGCGCATGTAGAACCTCCCGCTCGCGGCATCCACGAACTCGTGGTTGCCGACCACGTTGCAGTCGTGGCGGAGCAGGACACCGCTGATGGCGTGCACCAGACCCCGTTGGTCGGGGCATTCGACAAGGAGGACCGGCATGGCCCGAGGGGTTCAGCGACGCCGGCCGCGACCACCCCGGCGGGGTCCGCGATCCCGGCCACGATCGCCACGGCCTTGGCGGCCGCCGTCATCGGACCTTGAGGCGGGCGCCGGTGCCTGACCGTTCTCCCGCAGCCAGAGACGGCGCTCGATGTCGTCCATCCGGTCCCAGTTCGCCGGCTTGGGCACCTCGGCCGGGGCGGACTCCGGTCCGCCGTCGTCGGCCGCCGTCATCGGGGCGTCATCGGCCTTGAAGTCGGTGGCCTCCGGGGCCTCGTCGTCGTCATGCCGGCGGAACGGCCGGGTCTCGTCCAAGGGCTCGGACCGCTCACCACGGCCGCCCCGCTCCGGGCGCTCCGGGCGCTCCATCGATCGGCCCCGCGATTCCTCACGCGGTTCCCGCCGGGTTTCCCGCTCCTCACGCGGCTCGCGGTCCATCGGCTCGGACCGCTCGGCGATAGGCGCGCGCGATTCCCGCTCGCCGCCCCTGCCCCGGCCACTTTCACGGCCACCGTCGCGCCCCCCTGAACGCTCCCCACGGTCGCCTCGGGCACCGCCCCGGCCGCCCTCCGGCGGGCGCTCCTGACCGCGTCCCTCCCGGGGGCGATCGTCGCTGCGCTCGGGACGCGCCTCCCGGCGGGACCTGCCTGCCGGCGCCTCGGACGCTGCCGGGGCCTCCCCGATGTGGGCATACAGCTTGGCGAGGCGACGGGCATGCTCGTCATAGGCCGATTCGAACAACTGCGAGGCCTTCTCGTTGCCGACGAGGGCAGGGGCCGTGAGCACCGTGGGCGGCTTGCCCGCCTCGGTGAGCAGCGCCGCCACCTCCACCTTGATGGCGTTGATGAGCAGGCACCCCCCGATGGTTGAGCCGGGCCCGACCGGCGTGTCCAGGCCGGGCACCTCGATCATCGCGTCGCCCACCGGCGCGCCGGTGTCGAGCACGATGTCGGCGAAATCCTGCAGCTTGCGACCGTCGCGGCGCTGGCTGCGGCTGGCCTCGCTGTGGGCCTTGGAGAGGATGGCCACCACCTTGACGCCCCGGCGCTTGAACTCCTCGGCCATCTCGATCGGCACGAGGTTGCAACCGGAGGACGAGGCGACCAGCGCGGTGTCCTTGGGCGACAGGTCGTAATTGCGCAGGATACGGGCGGCCAGGCCGTGGACATTCTCCAGGAACATGGCCTGGCGCTGGCCGTTGGCCCCGACCACGAGGTTGTGGAAGCTCAAGGACAGTTCTACGATGGGGTTGAACCCGGGGAAGGACCCGTAGCGGGGCCACATCTCCTCGACGAGGATGCGGCTGTGCCCGGAACCGAAACAATGCACCATGCGGCCGGCCAGGATGGTCTCGGCGAACAGGGCGGCGGCCTGGGCGATGGTCTCCTCCTGGGCGACGGCCGTGTCCAGAAGACTGCGGCACTGGTCAAGATAGTCAGCAATCACGGAACCCACGTTATCAGGAACTCCCCAGAGAAGTGGATGCCAAAGATTCGGGGGTCTCAAAACCTTGCCGGTGACGAACCGGGGGTTGCATCCGGTGGGGGAACGAAACCAGACTTCCATCGTACCCAGTCGCACCCATGAACCCCGCCCCCGTCCCCCAACGAGTCCCCGGCGGTTTGTCCCTCTGCCTCGGATGGCTGATGGGCACGCTGCTGGCGCTGGGCGCCGACGCCCCGGTGCCGCTGCCGGCCGACCACGCCGAACGGTTCGCCCGCGGGTTGGAGGCCTTCCGGAACGAGGTCGGCCCCCTGCTGACCACCCACTGCGTGAACTGTCACGGGGGGGAGAAGACCGAGGGCGACTTCAGCCTGGCCACGCGCGAAGACCTCCTCAAGGGCGGGGCCGAGGGCCCGGCGATCCGTCCGTTCGACGGCCCGGGCAGCCGGCTGGTGCGCCTGGTGTCCCGGGCGGAGAAACCCCACATGCCCTCGAAGGCCGACCCGCTCCCCGAGGCGGCGGTGCGGGCGCTGTCCCGGTGGATCGACCAAGGGGCGCCCTACGACGCGCCGTTGGTCGCCGCGAAGGTCGATCCATCCAAGCCGGGCGGCGGCACCGCCTCCGCCATCGACCGCAAGGCGCCGATGCCCTTCACCGGGTGGCCCTTCCACCCCCTGGCCGAGGTCCGACCTCCCGGGGACGCGCGCTCCGCGGCCCATCCGGTCGACCGGTTCCTCGAGGCCCGGCTCGACCCCAAGGGCCTGTCCCTCAATCCCGAGGCCGACCGGCGAACGCTCCTGCGCCGGGCCGCCTTCGACCTGCTGGGGATGCCGCCGTCGCCGGAGGCCCTGGCCGCCTTCGAGCAGGACACCGGCCCGGGAGCCTGGGACCGCGCGATCGATCGCCTGCTGGCCCAACCCCGGCACGGCGAGCGCTGGGCCCGGCATTGGCTGGACGTGGC
>JBIKMQ010000455.1:0-3147 GCA_044359215.1 Candidatus Chromulinivoraceae bacterium | reverse complement strand
AAGCCCGGCATGATGGTGAAGCTGCTGCACTCGGGGCGGACGGTGGAGATCAAGGAGGTGGGTTCCTTCAAGCCCAAGCCCTACACGCGCGACCAGTTGACTGTCGGCGAGACGGGCTACATCACGGCCAACATCAAGACGCCGCGTGAGGTGAAGGTCGGCGACACCATCACCGACCCGCGCAATCCCTCGGCCGAGCTGCCCGGGTTCCAAGAGATCCACCCGATGGTCTTCTCGGGCATCTATCCCATCAACACGGCCGACTACGAGAACCTCAAGGTCAGCATCGCCAAGCTGCAGCTCAACGACTCGGCCCTGACCTTCCAGACCGAGAGCTCGGCGGCGCTGGGCTTCGGCCTCCGCTGCGGATTCTTGGGCCTGCTCCACATGGAGATCGTGCAGGAGCGCCTGCGCCGGGAGTTCGACATGGACATCATCGCGACCTACCCAAGCGTCGTGTATCAGGTCCAGATGACCGACGGCACCATCAAGCAGGTCGACAATCCGGCCTTCATGCCCGATGTCACCTACATCGAGACGGTCCTGGAGCCCATCGTGAAGGCCTTCGTGATCACCCCGGGCGAGAACCTGGGCGACATCATGGGGCTGATTTCCGAGAAGCGCGGGTTCATCAAGAACACCGAAACGCTCGATACCCGGCGCGTGATGTTGACCTGCCGGATCCCGATGAACGAGATCCTCATCGACTTCCACGACCGCATCAAATCCATCACCCGTGGCTACGGCTCGATGGACTACGAGCCGGATGGAATGGAGGCCAGCGACATGGTGAAGCTCGACATGCTCGTCAATGGCGAGGTGATGGAGGCCTTCTCCAGCCTGGTGCACCGTTCCAAGGCCGAGGCCCGGGGGCGCAACCTCGCGGCCAAGCTCAAGGAAGTCATCCCGAGGCAGCAGTTCCAGGTGGCCATCCAGGCGGCCATCGGCGGCAAGATCGTCGCCCGCGAGTCGGTCAGCGCGCTGCGCAAGGACGTGACGGCCAAGTGCTACGGCGGCGACATCAGCCGCAAGCGCAAGCTCCTGGAGAAGCAGCGTGAGGGCAAGAAGCGCATGAAGTCCGTCGGCTCGGTGGACATCCCGCAGGAGGCCTTCGTCGAGGTCCTCAAGACCAACTGACGGTTCTGCGGCGCTCCGATGGAGGTCCACCCCGAGATCCAGTTCCGGAGGCTCGCGGGTGCCGCCACCGGTCGACCGCGGGCGGCCGATCCCGACCGTCACTTCGCAGGTCGCAGCAACCGACGCGCGGTGGGAGCCACCGCCCGGGCGGTCACTCTCATCGAGTTGCTCTGCGTCATGGCGATCATCGGCATCCTGATGTCGATGATCGCTCCGGTGGCCTTCAAGGCCCTGAAGAAAGCCCGTCAACTGAGCGGCGAAATCGAGGGTCCTGCCTTCCAGGAGGAGATCCAGCGCAAGTACACGCCCTACCGTCTGGCCAACCCCGGCCATCCGGTCCTCGACCGGGACGGGTTCATCCGGGCGTGCGGGTTGAGCACCAAGGCCGCAGCCTGGCTCAAGAGCCGTGAGGTGCGGTTCACTCCCTTCAGCGGTTCCACCCCGGCGACGACGGCGGTGATCGAGCAGCGGATGGCGGTGATCCCGAACCGGCTGCAGGTGACCGTGTACACCGTGATGGACCTGCTCTTGCCGGAGCCGCAGTGACCCGGCGGGGCCGGCCGCCAGGGCTGAAAGACAAAGAGACCCGCGGTGGCCATGCCACGTCGCGGGTCCCGATCGATTTCGCGGAAGCCGCGGATGGACTCAGGCGAAGTCGTACACCACGACCTTCTGCCAGAGGGAGCGGCACTGCTCCACGAACTTCACGTGCTCAGGATGCACCTGGTAGTCGTCCTGCGCCTTCTTGTCGGGGAAGATCAGGTTCAAGGCCACCTGGTAGGATTGATCCACCACCGGACGGGTGCTGCCGACCATGCGGCCCATGTGGAAGTGGATCACGCCCGGGATGGGCTTCAGGTACTTCTGGCCGCCCGCGATCAGTTCATCGGCGGCCTTGGGATTGGCGGGGTCGGTCCAGAAGATGACCACGTGGGAGAATTGGCTCGAAGGAGTGCTCATGGAATGGGTGGAACGATTCTGTTTCGTCGCCCTGCGGGAATTTGCATCCCGAGGGAACGAGCGTCTTGGAATGCTGGCCGGAGCCGCCCCGGGATGCCAAGGAAATGGTCTGCCATCGACTACTGGCCCGGCTGCGGCGCGGGCTGCCGGGCGAAGGCGGCCGACTCGCGCGCGGCCCCGGGATCGCCCCGGACCCACCCGGCCCGTTTGTCCTGGCGGAGCGGTTTCAACGGGCCGGCGCGGTCCGGAGTCGATACAGGCGGGCCTGCCGGTTTTCGATGGCCTCCGGGAGAGGCAGGGTGACCTCCGCCGGATGATCGGCCGCCTCGGCCGGGTGGTCGGACTGTGGGCGCCACGGTTCAGGATCGCCGGGGAGACGTTCCTCGACGACGTAGCCGCGCCCCGCCTTGGCCTCCCAGCGCAGGCGCACCCGTTCGCCCTCGAGGGCGGCATCGAGCCGCAGGACGCTGCGACGGTCCCTGGGGTCCGTGCCGGCGAGGAACTCGTCGAGGTTGGATTGACCGTCCCCATCGGGGTCGGCCGGCCGGTCGTCCCCGGAGGGATCGAGGCCATGCAGGCGCTCCCAGACGTCCGGGAGGCCGTCGCCATCGGTGTCGACGCCGCCCGAGGCCGAGGTGCCCGTCAAGACCCACGGCAGGTCCACGACCCGGGCTCCGGTGGCATCGTAGCCGCGGATCCGAAGGGGGTTGGCCCCCAGGGTGACCGTCGGGGTGGCCTGCCAGGTGGTGGTGTTGATCCATCGCACCCGGTTGGTCTGCCCGGGGCCCTCCACGAAGACATCGCGGACCTCGAGCCCTGCGGTGCCCTGAAGGAGGCCGGTGGCCGTGTCCACGAGCGCCGGGCTGGTGGCGGGGGCGGTCACCCGAAAGGGCGTCGCGGCGGGCAACCGGCTCCGGACGTAGGCCGAGCGCTGTTCGACGTAGGTCCGGATGCCGGAGAAGTTTTGCCCGGCCAACGCCCCGTAGTGGTCGATCCACGGGCCCAGGTAGCGGACGTTCCAGGTGGTGTCGATCAGGTCCCGCAGGTGGG
>JBIKMQ010000018.1:0-11354 GCA_044359215.1 Candidatus Chromulinivoraceae bacterium | reverse complement strand
GACGACGCGACCGAGTCCGCGGACCGGGAGGCGGAAGCGGTGGAGGGTGACGCGGAATTTCCAGCCACCAGACCCTTCGCGGACAATGGAGCGGCCCCCGGCCGCTGCCATCGCAGTTGGGACTCGCCCCGGACAACATCCCCGCGGGGGGAACCTTCCGGGGGACCCGATGCCGCGCCGGTCGCCGCGCGCGGGGCGTCCGCCGCGGCATCTGGCCGGTCGCCGACGGGATCCACCGACCCGACCCGGGCGGTGTCGCCACCCTGGTCGACCGGGCCCGCGGTGTCCGGCGGCGCGGAAGCGGCCACCGCCTCGGCGGTCCCGGACCCCGGGCCCGGTTCGACCGGGGTCGAGGCATCGGATGCGAGGGCGTTCCGGGGTGGCTTGGTGGCCTTGGCCGCCTTGGCCGCCTTGGGGCGTTGGTCCGCGACAGGCTCCCCAGCGGCCCCGGGGGACTGCCGCGACCACGGGCTCCAGAGGGCCAGGGCGATGCTCAACGCCGTGGCCGCCGCGAGGCTGAAGCCCATGGCCGGCCGGGTCACGGCCGACCAGAACCGATGCCAGCCACCGCTCCCGACCGACGGGGAATCGTCGGTGGACCGACGGGGAAGCCCGCGCCCCGGATTGCGGGCATAGGCGAGGACCGATTCCCGCCGGTCGGTGCTGAGGCGATGGACCGGTTCACGGGCCAGATCGGTCTCGACATCGTCGGCCACGCGGCGGATCTCGCCGATCTCCGAACGCAACGCCGCCGACCTGGCGACCACCTGCTCGGCCTCCGCCCGACGCTCGGCCCACCCGGGGACCGAGGGGTCGAAGGGGCCATCCTTCAGGGCGAAGGCCGTGAACTCGGGCGAGTCGGTGGTCCAGTCCGAGGGGGAGGATTCGGGGGGCGTCTTCATGGGCGGGAGGCCGACGGGTCCGTCAGGGAACCCGGCCGGGCGTCGAGGCGGTCGAAGCGCCGGCGCAGGGTCTTGATGGCGGTGTGGAGGAGGAAGCCCACGTTGGTCTCGGTCAGGCGGGTCAACTGCGAGATCTCGCGGTAGCTCATCTGGTTCTGGAACTTCAGGCGCACGACCTCGCGCTGGTTCGGGGGCAGCGTGGCCAGCATCGTCCGCAGATGGCTCGCATCATCCCGGGCCTCGACCGACTCGGAGGGCGATGGGGAATCCCCCGGCATCCCGGCCGCCTCGGCCTCGGATGCCCGGGACCAGCGACTCTCGCGGCGATGTCGGTCGAGCGCCTGGTTGCGCACCACGGTGAAGAGCCAGGGCACGAGATGGCCCCGGAGAGAGGCGGGCTCCTGCTTGCAGAGCTTGAAGAAGGCGTCCTGCACCACGTCCTCGGCGCTCGGCAGGTCGCCGACGAGCGACAAGGCATACCGCAACAGCTCCGCCTCGTGGCGTTCCATCGTCGCGCGGACCCACTCCACCCGCTCATCGGCTTGGCTGGAACTGCTCGGCGGATTCATGACGGTGTTCCCGCATTCCATCCTGACAACGCGCCGGCGTGAAGCTCCTTAGGAACGATTTCGGCGGCCCGGACCCGCCGACGGGTCGACCCCGCCCCACCCCCGGGCGCTCAGATCTCCCGCCACCGCTGGGCCACGGGCTGGCGTCGGCCGACCCCGAAGGCGCGGGAGGTGACCTTGAGACCCGGGGCGGCCTGCCGGCGCTTGTATTCGGAGAGATCGATCAGCCGGACCACCCGGCGCACGTCCGCCTCGGCGAAGCCGGCGGCGACGATCGAGGCGGGCGACCGGTCCTCCACCACGTAGGCCTCGAGGATGGCGTCGAGCACCTCGTAGGGCGGCAGGCTGTCCTGGTCGGTTTGGTTGGGGCGCAGTTCCGCGCTGGGCGCCTTGGTGATCGAGGAGACGGGGATGATCTCGCGATGCCGGTTGACCCAGCGTGCCACGCGGTACACCCAGGTCTTGGGCAGGTCGCTGATGACGGCCAGGCCGCCGCACATGTCGCCGTAGAGGGTGCAGTAGCCGACGGCCAGCTCGCTCTTGTTGCCGGTGGTCAGCAGGAGCGACCCGAACTTGTTCGACATCGCCATGAGCGTCACGCCCCGGAGCCGCGCCTGGAGGTTCTCCTCGGTGGTGTCCTCCGGGCGGCCCTCGAAGAGAGGGGCCATCTGGCGCTTGAGCGCCTCGAAGGCGCCTTGGATGGGCACCACGTCGCAGCGGATCCCGAGGTTGGCCGCCAGCGACCGGGCGTCGTCGACGCTGCCCCGGCTGGAGAACTCCGTCGGCAGGGCCAACCCCCGGACATTCCCGGGGCCCAGGGCCTCCACGGCGATCGCGGCCACGAGGGCCGAGTCGATGCCGCCGGACAGCCCGAGGACCACCGACGAGAACCCGCACTTGCGCACATAGTCACGGGTCCCCAGCACCAGCGCGTCGTGGAGCAGGGCCTCGTCGGCGACCTCGGCCGGCGGCCGGTCGGCCGGGGTGTCCACATCGACCATGAGCAGGTCCGGGGTGAAGCGGGCGGCCTCACCCAGGCTGCCGCCGGAAGCGTCGAAGGCCAGGCTGCCGCCGTCGAAGACCAGCTCGTCGTTGCCGCCGACCAGGTTGCAATAGACCACCGGCACACGGTGCCGGCGGGCCACGTTGGTCAGCAGCCCGCGCCGACGCCGTTCCTTGCCCAGGTGCCACGGCGAGGCGCTCAGGTTGACCAGGAGATCGGCCCCGGCGGCGACCAGGGCGGCGGCCGGGTCGGGGCGGTAGCGTTCCGGGACCCCGTGCTCGGCCTCGTTCCAGAGGTCCTCGCAAATGGTCAACCCCAGGCGGCGCCCCCGCCAGGGGATCACCGCGTTGTCGGGCGCCGGCTCAAAGTACCGGTCCTCGTCGAAGACATCGTAGGTGGGCAGCAGGGTCTTGGAACGGACCGCCACGACCCGGCCCCGATGCAGGAGCGCGGCGGCGTTGGTGATCGGGCGGCCAGGGCGGCCGGGGTTCTCGCCGACGAACCCGACGACCAGACCGGCCTCGCCGACCACCGACGTGGCCAGCCGCGCGAGGGCCTCGCGATTGGCCCTCAGGAAGGATTCCCGCAGCAGCAGGTCCCGGGGCGGGTAGCCCGTGAGGGACAACTCGGGGGTGACGACCAGGTCAGCACCCGCCTCGACGGCACGGGCGTAGGCCTCACGCACGAGGCGTTCGTTGCCGTCGATGTCACCGACGGTGGTGTTCAACTGGGCCAGGGCGATCCTCATGGACAGCAGGGTGGAACGTGAGGGCGGACGATTCGGGGGCGGAAACCATCGCGGTCGGCGGGTGCCGGGCGACCCGGACTCGGGCATGGGAGCATCGGGACCGTGGGAAGGCGGATCACTGGAGCTGGGCCATCGGTCCCAGCGTCCGGGCGAGGTCGCCCCGGTCGGTGGCAATCAGCGTGCCGGGTCCGAAGCCGTTGCGGGTGAAGTAGTCCGGGGCGGCCTCGAGGACGAATTGGATGCGGGACGACCTGGACGGCACCCCCTTGGCGTCGTTGGCCTTGAGGCGGACGATCTCCTGGATGACCCCGTCGGGGTCGATGTAGGCCACGTCGATGTCGAAGGGCACGTTCTTCATGTAAAAGGACCGCTCGCGGGCCGAGCCGAACACGAAGAGCATGGTCTCCTCCGGACCGATCGACGGGCGGTGCATGAGCCCCGTGGCGATCTGAGGCACGGTGACGCAGACCTCGGAGACGATCTCGCGGGCGCCGATCCACAACCGCACCCGGGGCAGGTTCACCTGGGCGGTGGCCAGGTGGAACACCGGCTCGGCATCCGACGACGACGCCGATGCGGCCGGGCCGTTGGACGCCGGCTGGGTCGCCGGGGCCGAGGGGTTCGGTGCCGGCGGTTGCGTGGGTCCGCCGCAGCCGAACCACCCGAGGCACCAGAGCAGGACGAGCCAATGCTTCACGCCCCCAACCCTGACGCCCGGCGGGCCCGGCGGCAATCGGCAGAATGGGCAGGAAGGGGGAGGGTTCACCCCCGGGGGGCGCTTCAGTTCCGCGGCGGCCGGAGGGCCGAGGCCGGGGCGGTCTCGAGGTGGGCGGCGAAATCGGCCGGAAAAGGCCTCGACCTCAGGGCCCCGCCGGGCTCGCGCCCCACGCACACCACGGTCACATGCCCGACGGCGACCTCCTCCATCGGACCCGGCTCGATGCGCCGGAACCGGATCTGGTAGGTCACGGTCTTCTCGCGCTTCTCCTTCACGAGCAGGTGCATCTCCACGAGGTCCTCGAAGCGCAGCGGCTTGAGGTAGTCGCAGTCGGCATGGACCCGGGGCAGCCCCAGCGGCTCGGCCGCCCCGCGCAGCAGCACCGACTGGCCGAAGGACCGGTAGAAGGCCCCCTCGACCGTCTCCATGTAGCGGAAGAAGTTGGAGAAATGGACGATGCCGGCGAGGTCGGTCTCGTTGAACTCGACCCGTCGGGTCGCTCGGAATTCGAAGGCGGGCATGGGGCGGGGATCCATTCGTGCGGGGTTCAGTGTCCTGTCGGGAGCGTGGCGGGTGCGGAGGCCAGGAGGGATCGGGTCACGTCGAGGACCTCCTGCGCCATGGCGACGTCGCTGAAGCGCTCGGACACCGCCCGACGGCCGTCGATGGCCAGGCGCCGCAGCGCGTCGGGCTCGGACAGCACCTCGGAGAGGGTCGCCGCCAGCGAGACCGGAGTGTTCTCCGGGCACAGGCGACCGCCGCCCGTCGCCTCGACAATCTCGCGGAAGCCGCACACGTCGGGCTGCACCACCGGCGTGCCGGCAGCCAGGGCCTCCACGACGAAGAGCCCGAAGGCCTCGCTGAAGCGCGAGGGGACCGACAGCACGTCGACCGAGGCGAGGAAGGCCACCTTGTCCTCGCGCGATAGGTTGGGATGGAACGAGACGCTGTCGGCCAGGCCCGCCTCGGCCAACCGGCGGCGCTGGGCCTCGACGAAGGGCAGGTCACCCGGGCCGCAGCCGCCGCCGACCTTGAGCCGCAGGCGCGGGAAGCGCCCCTGCCGGCGCAGGAGCACAAAGGCCTCGACCACGGTGTCGAGCCCCTTGTCCGGGCACATCCGGGCGAAGAACCCCAGCACGGGATCGGCCCCGCGGAACCCGCTGGAGGGCCGCCCCGGCAGGTCGCGGTAGCCGTCCAGCGAGATGCCGCTGCAGGCCACCCGCACCCGGTCGGGCAACAGATCCAGCCGGCGGGTCATGCGGTCGGCAAAGTACCGGGTCGGGGCGATCCACCCGTCGAGTTCCCGGCCGCGCTCGGCCAGAAGCCTCCACGATTCGGCGCGGAAGGGCTCCGGAAGCGAGTCGAGGAAGGACTCCTCGCTCTGGAGGAAGCTGATGACCCGGGTGCCCAGCCCGGAGCGCAACCGGCGGGCGAACCCCAGCAGGAGGGCGTTGGAGAGGTACACGGCATCGGGCCGGGGGAGCCGGGCCATCCACGTCACCAGGTCGTCCAGCTCGCGCGTCTGGCAGCCCTCCTCGCCGCGCAGCATGGACACGGTGAGTTCGCCGACGTCCTCGGGCCGGGTCTTGGCGGTCTTGCCGGCGGCCCACCGCAGGAGCCAGGGCGCATCGACGGCACGGCGCAACCAACCCGGCGCGCGCCGGTACCAGGCCATCTTCTGGGACAGGAAGACGTTGATCCCGCCGAAGAAGGTCGGGGTGTCACCCGCCGTCGGCGCCTCGTCGAGGGTCATCGGCAGGTAGAGCGGGACCATCACCGTGTCATGGCCCTGCCGGCGCAGCTCCGCGACGAGGGCGTTGTCGCGGAAGCAGTTTCCGCAGTACATGCCCCCGGCTCCCGGGGTGATCTGGATCAGGTTCACGGTGGGTCTCGCCGGGACTCCTAACCCCGGGCCGGCCATCTGTCGAGACGGGCGACACGGGGCACCCGCGACCATGTCGGCGGCAAGATCGGACCACACCGGAGTCCCGGGCACGCCGAGCCTGCTGACAATCGCACCCCGATCTGCCACGGTGCCCCCCCGGATGAAGATCAAGAAAGCCCTCATCACCGCCGCCGGGCGAAACCAGCGGACCCTGCCGCTGCAGACCCTCGTGGGGCAGGACGGCGAGTCGCGCAGCGCGCTGGGCGTGGTGATCGAGGAGGCCCTCTCGGCCGGGATCGATGAGATCGCCGTGGTCGTGCATCCGGGCGACCAGGCCGCCTACGCCGGGGCCGCGGGTGTCCACGGCCGTCGGCTCCGGTTCATCGAGCAGGCCGAACCACGCGGCTACGGGCACGCCGTGGCCTGTGGCCGGGCCTTCACCGGCGACGAGCCGTTCCTGCTGCTGGTCGGCGACCACGTCTACGTGAGCGCCACGACGGCGAGCTGCGCCCGCCAGCTCGTGGAGGTCGCCGTGGCGGAGCGCTCGGCCGTCTCGGCCGTGCAGGCCACCCACGAGAGCAAGCTGCCCTACTTCGGGGCCATCGGCGGGCGTCGGGTGGCCGGACGGGAGGCCCTGCACGAAATCGCGGAGGTCCTCGAGAAGCCCACCCCGACATTGGCCGAGCAGCGCCTGGTGATCCCCGGGCTCCGGGCGGCGCACTACCTCTGCTTCTTCGGCATGCATGTGCTGACGCCCTCGCTCATGGACCTGCTCGGGCGCGAGGTCGCCGATTCCGGCGGCACGGTGCCGCTGTCCACCTCGCTGGGGGCACTGGCCCGCCGGGAGCGCTACCTGGCCTTCGAGACGGCGGGGCGTCGCTACGACCTTGGGGCCCGTCACGGGTTCCTGACCGCCCAACTGGCCCTCAACCTCGCGGGCCGGGACCGCGAGGAGGTGCTGGCCATGCTGGTGGAACTGCTCTCCCAGCGTTGCCGCTGAGCCGGCACGGATCCACGGAGGGTGCTCCCAGCCGGGCCCCTCGAAGCAAAACGGCGGCCACAAGGGCCGCCGCGGTGCTTTGGATCGTCGGGATTTGGATCGTCGGGAATCCCGGGGAACGCAGGCCCCCGGTGACTCAGGCCTTCGCCTCGGAGGGCGACGGCGAGGCCACTTCCTCGACCTGGGCGTTGAGCTCGATGAAGTCGAGCACCTTGCCGATGACGATCTCCTGGGCGAGCTCCTGGAAGGCGTTCCGCTCCTGGAGCGTCTTGGCCATCTTTTCCGGCGCCACCTTGTTCTGCTCGGCCAGGGCGATGATCCGCTGGGTCATCTCCTTCTGGTCGGCCTTGATGTTCTCCTTCTCGGCGATGCGGCCGAGGATGAACGAGGCCTTGACGCGGTCCTTCGCGCTGGCGGCGGCGTTGGCGAAGATCTCGTCCTTGCGCTCCTCGATGATCTCCTTGGCGACCCCGCGCTGCTGGTTCTCGTTGACGATGTTGTACACCACGTTGCGGGTCTCGTTGGCGACCACGCTTTCGGGCAGGTCGAAGGGCACGGCGTCGAGCAACTGCTTGAGCAACTGGTCCCGGAGCGCCTTGCGGCCGCGAAACTCCAACTCGTTCTTCAGGTCGCCGCGGATGCCCTCGGTCAGCTTGGCGAGGTCCTCGGCGCCAAAGCCCTTGGCGAACTCGTCGTCGACGGCCGGCAGCAGCTTCTCCTTCACGCCGACGACCTCGATCTCGTACACGACATCCTTGCCGGAAAGGCCGGCGATCACGAAGTCCGCCGGCAGAGTCAACGGCACGGTGCGCTTGTCACCGACGCTGGCACCGACCAGCGGGGTGGTGAAGCCGGGGATGAACGACTCCGGGTTCACCTGGACCCAGAAGTTCTGCTTCTCGGTCAGGCCACGGGCCGTTGGGAAAGCGTCGGTCAGCGGCTTGCCCTCGAAGGTGCCCCGGTAGTTCACGACGGCGATGTCGCCCGCCTGCAGGGCGCGCTGGACGTCGTTGTAGCGGACCTGCTGCTCGCGCAGGATGTTCAGGGCGCGCTCCACGTCGGCGTCGGTGGGCTGGGCCACCGGGCGCTGGGCCTTGAGCCCCTTGTACTCGGGCACCTCGAAGAGGGGGGCGTGCTCGAGGGTGGCCGTGTACGAGAACGGAAGGCCCCGTCCGAAGGAGAGTTCCTCGACGTCGAGCGTCACGAGGATGCGCAGCTTCTCCTGCTGGGAGGCCGCCCCGTAGGAGTCGTTGAAGAGCTTCTTGCGGACCTCGTCGTTGATCTGCCCCTCGTAGGACTTCACGATGAGGTGCTTCGGGGCCTTGCCGGGTCGGAACCCGGGCAACTGGGCCTGCTTCTGGAAGCCGGCGGTCACGGTGTCAAAGGCGGCGTTGACCTGCTCGACGGGCACCTCGACACGGAGGAGCTTCTTGCACGGGCCCAGGTTCTCGACGGAGACGTTCATGTGCTTCTTGCTGCGATGGGATGGTACCGGTCCGCGGAGGCTCCGAGTTCCGGCAAAGAGTCGGGACACTACGGATCGCCGGATCGGCCGGTCAAGCGCCTGTTCGGCAGGGTCCACGGGCGCCACCCGAGGATCGGCGGCACGGGTTGACGGACCTGACAGGGCCTGTTAGCCCTCGGGACCCCATGAATCCCACGCCCTCCCCCATCGTGTCGGGCCCGGTCGGCCTCGACCGCCGCCGTTTCCTCCGCCGCGGCGCCGCCGCCACCGCCGCCGCGTTCGCCTTCCCCTACGTGGGATCGGTGCTGGGAGCCAACGACCGGATCCAGGTCGGCTGCATCGGCGTGGGCGGCAAAGGCTCCAGCGACACCGACGACGCCGCGCGCTGCGGCGGCACCATCGTCGGCCTGTGCGACGTCGACCGGAACACCCTGGCCCAAAAGGGGCAGAAGTACCCCAAGGCCCAGCAGTTCCAGGATTTCCGGAAGATGTTCGACCAGATCGGCAAGTCGATCGACGCGGTGACCATCTCCACGCCAGACCATGTGCACGGCATCGCTGCGGCCACGGCCATGCGCCTGGGCAAGCACATCTACTGCCAGAAGCCGCTCACCCAGACGGTCCACGAGGCCCGGGTCCTTCGCCAACTGGCCCGTGACGGCAAACTGGCCACACAGATGGGCAACCAGGGCAGCGCCGGCAGCGGACTGCGCCGGGCCGTCGAGGTCATCCAGTCGGGCATCCTCGGAAAGGTCACCGAGCTCCACGTGTGGTCCAACCGGCCGGTGTGGCCGCAGGGTCTGGCCCGGCCCGAGGGCTCCGACCCTGTGCCCGAGTCGCTCGACTGGGACCTGTGGCTCGGGCCCGCGCAGCACCGGCCCTTCAAGAGGGGCGTGTACCATGGCTTCGCTTGGCGCGGCTGGAACGACTTCGGCACGGGCGCCCTGGGCGACATGGCCTGCCACACCGTCAACATGCCCTTCCGGGCGCTCAAGCTGGGCTACCCGACCCGTGTGGTGGCCGAGCTGACCTCCCAGTCGTTCCCGGAGACCTTCGCCAAGACCTCGCGCATCCGCTTCGAGTTCCCGGAGCGCGACGGACTGCCTCCGCTCAAGTTCTGGTGGTACGACGGCAACCCGTCGGACAAGGACCTGGCGCCACTGCGCCCCAGCGCCGACCTGACCCGCGAGATCGTCACCCTCAAGGGCTCGCTGCCGGCCAGCGGCTGCCTGCTGGTCGGCGACAAGGGCAAGCTGTTCTCGCCCGACGACTACGGCTCGCAATTCTTCCTCATGGTCGGCTCCGAGAAGGGGTTCCAGCCGGGAGACGCCCACGAGGCGGTCAAGGCCGTGCCGCAGACCATCCCGCGCTCGCCGGGCCATAACGAGGAGTGGTTCCGGATGATGCGCGACGGCACGCCGGCCTACTCCAACTTCGACATCGCCGCCTACCTCACCGAGATCATCCTGCTGGGCTGCATCGCCGTGCGGGTCGGCGAGGGCCGCGTGATGGACTGGGACGGCCCCAACATGCGGTCCACCAACCTGCCCGAGGCCGACCGCTTCGTGAAGCGCGACAGCCGCAAGGGCTGGGAGATCTGACATCGTTGGAGACCGATCCTTTCCCCGCTGGACCCTATCCCCGCTGGACCCGATTTACGCACCGGGCCCATCGGCGGGGGGCCAGCGGCGTCGTCGCGCTCCAGGTCCACAGATCCAGCCCGGGCGGAACCGAAAACGGGCCCCAAAAACGGCCCCGAAATCCCGATCACCCGGCCCTCCCCACCGTCACTTGGCCTTCATGGCCTTCAGCAACCCATAGGCGCGGGACGCCGCCTCATTCCCGGCGGCGATCTCCGCCGCCAACCGGGCCTCGAGCTGGAGCGTGGACTGGTGGACCGCCATGCCTTGGTCGAGGGTCACGTTGGTGGCTGTCCTCACGGTCGTGAGCGACACCACGGCCTTCTCGTACTCCCCGCGCCGCAACGCCTCGGCCGCCACTTCGGCGGCATGACGCGTCGCCTCCGGCGCCCCGGCGAAGGCACGCTCCATCTGGCTGGCCGCCTCGGCGGGCGTGGAGGCGGTCTTCAGGTCGTCGTCCTGCCGGGCCCCGCAGCCCGCCAGCACCGCCAGGGCCAGCAGCGGCAACGCCATCCCGCTCACGGTCCGTCCGATGGGAGTCTTCATGGGTCGTCTCCAAATGGCCGGGAGTCACTCGCCGGTCGGCGAACCGGGCACGCACCAGAAGCGCCCGGGACGCATGCCGCGGAAACCGCCGATGCCGGCCTCCTGGTAGTAGGTCCGGAAGCGCATGTACTCGGTCTGGCCGCCGAACATGCCCATGACGGTGCCGGTGTTGTGGCGCTGGGTCACCCCCTCGTCGGGGCGGCTGGCGACGTTGTCGAAATTGGAGGGCTGCTTCTCGTCGGCCTCCCAATAGAGCATCGAGTCGGGATTGAATTGGGCCAGCTTGTAGGTGGTGAAGCCGTCCCGGGGACCGGTCGAATACTTCGAGACGGCCCCGTTCATCATGTAGCTCGAGACCTTCTGCTCGCGCACCTTGAAGAGCGGCGTGTTGGTCCGGTCGATGGGACAGAAGGTCAGCACCCTCGAGGTGTGGTAGTTCCACAGCTGGCTGCGCTCGACCGTGTGGTCCGGCCGGTTGGTCGCCACCCGCATGTAGCACCAGTTGGCGACATTGAAGGTGCCTGAACTCCAGGAGGTGTAGGGCAGGTAGTCCTCGTTGTCGTTGGTGTACATCTGCGTCGCCAGGAGGATCTGCTTGAGGTTCGAGAGGCAGCGGGTGCGCTGGCCCTGTTCCTTGGCCTTGGAGAGCGCCGGCAGCAGCATCCCGGCGAGGATCGCGATGATGGCGATGACCACCAACAGCTCGATCAACGTGAAGGCCCGGGACCGACGCGGACAAGACACCGGGCGGGACGCAATTCGGCACGACTGGGAATGGCAGGCCTGGGAGCTCATGGCATCGGTCGGTCCGGTGCGGCCGGACGTTTTGGGAGTTTTCGTGTCTGCACCCATCGCCCCGGTTTGTCACGCCCCAAGTG
>JBIKMQ010000453.1:0-3154 GCA_044359215.1 Candidatus Chromulinivoraceae bacterium | reverse complement strand
GCCAACGATGATGGGTTCCACCTGCGCCACGTGGACATCGACCGCGACCTGAAGGTGGGCGCCTGGCACGACCTCCGCACGGTGAAGGTCGGGGAGGCGTGCGTGGAGACCGGTCAGCCCCTGAAGATCCGCCGCGCCATCGAGGTCGGCCATGTCTTCAAGCTCGGCACGAAGTACTCCGAGAAGCTCAACGCGACCTTCCTGGCCGAGGATGGCTCCCGGCATCCCGCCGTGATGGGCTGCTATGGCATCGGCGTCACCCGCACCCTGCAGGCGGTCATCGAGCAGTGCCACGACAAGGACGGCATCCGCTGGCCGGTGAGCGTGGCCCCGTTCGCGGTGTGCCTCACGCCGCTCGTGGTCACCCCGGGAAGCCAGCCGATGACGCTGGCCCTCGACCTCCAGGCCCGCCTCGAGGCCGCGGGCATCGAGACGATCCTCGACGACCGGGACGAGCGTCCCGGCGTGAAGTTCAAGGACAGCGAACTGGTGGGCTTCCCGCTCCGGGTCAACCTGGGCGAGAAGTCGCTCGCCAAGGGCGAGGTCGAACTCAAGCCGCGCGGCGGCACGATGCGCATGGTGCCCATCGCCGAGGCCGCGGCCGAGGTGATCGCCTGGGTCCGTGCCGAGTCCGAGCGGCTCGGAGCAGCCTGAGCCGCGCGCCGGGCCGGGGCATTCCGGACGGCCCTGCGGTTCAACAGCTCGTCGGTACCTCCTGCAGCACCTCCACGCAGTGGGGGATGGCCTGCACCACGAAGCCGAGGCACTCGACCGCACCCTTGGGTTTGCCGGGCAGGCAGATCACCAGGGTGCGATCCACCACGGCGGCGAGGTTGCGCGACAGGATGGCGTTGGGCGTGATCTTCAGGCTCTCCATGCGCATCTGCTCGCCGAAGCCGGGCAGTTCGCGGATGGCGATTTGCCGCACGGCCTCGGGTGTGACGTCGCGGAGCGCCACGCCGGTGCCGCCGGTGGTCAGCACCAGGGCACAACCCTTGCCGATGAGTGAGCGGATGGCGCGCTGGATGTCGGCGATCTCGTCGGGCACCAGCAGGCTGTCGACCACGTTCCAGCCGTGGCCGGCGGCCGCCTCGACCAGGGCGGGGCCGCCGAGGTCATCGTACAGGCCCTTCGAGGCCCGGTCGGAGATGGTGAGGATTCCCACGTCGAGTTGCATGGGCCCATGGAAGCGCAGACCGGCCTGGGCCGCAGCATTGGAATCGAAGGTCGGAAGAGGGGGCGGGTCCACCGGGGCTGGAGGACGACGGGCACCGGATGGGCGGCTCCCGGGAGGTGAAACCCGCTGCGGCGCCGTGTCGGGCCGCTCTCAGACGCGCTTGGAGGCCGGCCCCAGCGGGTTCCGCAATTCCTGCACCATCACCAGGGCCAGGGCGAGGGCATCGGCTGCGTCCGCATCGGGCGTTTCGGTCAGGCCCAGTTGGCGCTGGACCATCTTGGCCACGGCGATCTTCTGCGCTGCTCCATAGCCCACCATCGCCAGCTTGACCTTGCGGGGGGCGATCTCGTGGATCTCGATCCCCGTCCGCGCGACCGTGGCCACGGCCGCGCCGCGGGCCTCGCCCATGATGAGGGCGGTCTGGAGATTCTGCGCGAAGAACAGCCCCTCGCAGACGCAGAGCGCGGGGGGATGCCGGCGGAGCACCTCCTCGAGGATCGTCTGGATGCGACCGAGGCAACGCGACCGGTCCCATGTCTTGGGGCACCGGATCGTTCCCGCTTCGACGAAGGTTGGACCCAGCGCCCCGGTGCGGATCACGCCCCATCCGGTGCCGCGCAGCGAGGGGTCGATGCCCAGGACCCGGGAGCCCTCGGGCAGTTGGAGGTGATTCTCCGCGGCCCTTGCGGCGGGTCCGGAGGTCCCCGGTACGGTCCTGCCGGCGAGGCGCGCCTCCATCGCGGCGAATTGCTTGGGGCTGACACCCATGCGATCAGCGGGTTCGTCGGACCGACCGGGCCGGTTCCCCGGGCCGCGGGTTCGGCCGTGCCCGGGTGGGTTGGGTTGGGGTTGGCCGCGTCGAGGCCTCGAGCCAGGCCAGGTACTTCGACGAGCCTCCCAGCAGGGGCTGGGCGATGAATTGGGGGGTGTCGTACGGATGGTGCGCCACCACGAGCGCCTCGAGGGCCTTCAGGCACCGGTTGCGGGTCTTGAGCACCAGCAGCCACTCGCGCGCCGACTCCACGGCACCCTGCCACCGGTAGATGGATTCCAGCGGACCGGACACCTGGGCGCAGGCGGCCAGGCCCGCCTCGACCGCCTGCCGGCCGAGGCTCCGCCCGAGGGCGCGGTTGGGCACCGTCACCCACACCGTGGCAAAGGAGTTCGAGGTCTTCACGCGATCCTGGACCAGAAGGATGCCCCTCCGCCGACCCGGGTTCAACCCATCGGGAGCCCCGTCATCATGCCCTGCCGTTGAGCCGTCCCATCCCGTGCGATCCGACTCGGGCATGCCGTGACGGTTCGTCTCCCATGGGCTGAGCGTCTCGATTCGACCGACGAACCGGTGCGCCCCATCGGTGGAGGCAGGGGATGGATCTCGGCATTTTGGCGGGGCTCTCACGCGGGCTTGGCGTTGGCTTAACGCGTGCCGGTCCACCGTGGCTGGGATGGTGCGAACGGTCGGCAACCACGCCGACCACGTGCCAAACCTGAAAACCCATGAATCCCAATGAATCCATCCGGCGGATCGCCTCTGCCGGATCCGCTTGTGTTCTCATCGATCGTCGCGCCGGTTTCTCGGCGCTGGTCTCCCTCGCCCTGTTCGCGTGCCTTCCCCGTGCCACGGCCGATTCCTGGTCGGACGGCCTGTATCTGGAGTTGTTCGGGGGCCTGCATGGCCTGGCCGGCGGCGATGTCCGGCAAGGGGTCTCCACGGGCAAGGCCTCCTACAGTGCGGGGCCGATGTTCGGCGCCGCATTCGGCAAGAACTTCTCGCCCCGATGGGCGTTGGAGACGGAGTTCTTCTACCGATCGAACGATCTCGATTCGATCAAGACGGGAGCCCTTGGCGGGTCGAGAGATGGGGATTTCGCCTCGGCGAACCTCATGTTCAATGGAATCTACACGTTCACGCGTCCGGACGGATCGGCACTTTGGGGCGACTTGAGTCCGTATCTCGGCGCGGGCATCGGAGCC
>JBIKMQ010000454.1:0-3154 GCA_044359215.1 Candidatus Chromulinivoraceae bacterium | reverse complement strand
ACGATCTCCGGGAAGAACGGCTTGTCCGTCAGATGGGAGTAGTGCTCGGCCAGCAGGGCATCGGTCAACCGGAGGACCTTCGCCGCCTGGATGCGGAGACCGGCCTTCTGAAAACGGCTGATCACCTCGCCGGCGAGGTTCTTTTGCATGCAGTCGGGTTTGCAGAGAATCAACGTGCGTTCCATGAGCCCGAAATCCTACCCGAGGCCCTGGACCAAGTCCACGAAACGCCTCGGTGGCCGGCAGAGGATCGATTGGAGACGACGCGGTGGGCCTCACTTGCGGGTTGCAGCGGCGATCCGTTGGGGCAGCGTCTGACCATGACCACGCGAAGGGACTTCCTGACGGCGGCCGGGGCCTGTGCCGCCGTCGCCATGGCCTTGCCCCTCGGCTGCACCCACGGAACGCCAGCCCCCGGGATCATCGACACCCACACCCACTTCTATGATCCCACCCGGCCCCAAGGCGTCCCGTGGCCGGCGAAGGACGACTCGGTCCTGTATCGACGGGTGATGCCCCGCGACTTCCGCCGGTTGGCCGAACCGCTCGGCATCACCGGCACCGTGGTGGTCGAGGCCAGCCCGTGGGAGGAGGACAACCAGTGGATCCTCGACCTGGCCGCCCAAGATCCGTACCTCCTTGGGTTGGTCGGCCACCTCAAGCCCGGCCGGCCAGGGTTCCGGGACCAGTTGCTCCGCTTCTCGGCCCATCGGCGCTTCCGGGGCATCCGGACCGGCGGATGGGACGGAGGCCTGCCTCTCGACAACCCCGACTGGAGGCGCGACATCACCCTGCTCGCCGACCACGACCTCAGCCTGGACCTGCTGATCGGGCCGGACCGGTTCCCCGATGCGGTCCGCATCGCCGAGGCATTCCCCGGGCTTCGGATCATCGTCGACCACTGCTGCAACGTGCCCGTCCAGCAACCCCTGCCGGAGGCATGGGTCTCGGCCGTCCGGGCGGCCCGTCGCCACCCCCACCTGATCATGAAGGTGTCCGGACTGGTGGAGGGCACCGGAAAGACCGACGGAACCGCCCCGAGGGACACGGAGGCCTACCGCTTCATCCTCGACCCCATCGTCGAGTCCTTCGGCGAGGACCGCGTGGTCTTCGGCAGCAACTGGCCGGTCAGCGAACGGTTCGCCCCGCTGTCGACGGTTTTCGGCATCGTGGACGACTACTTCAGCGCCCGGGGCGCGACCGCCCGGGCCAAGTTCTTCACGCACAACGCGCGCCGCATCTACCTGGGGAGTCCGGAACCCACCCAGGGCCGGCGGGGCTTGCTTCCAATCCCGACGCATCCCCAGTATCCGACACTCCGCTTCGGATGAACCGTCTGATCCCCTCCCTCGCCCTCGCCCTCGGACTCGCGCTGGGCCCTGTCGCCACGCTCCCGCCGTGCCAAGCGGCCAGCCTGCTGCTGAAGGACGGCTGGATCTTCACGGCCTCCGGCCCGGTGCTGACGAACGGGTCGGTGCTCGTCCGCGACGGTCGCATCGAGAAGGTCGGCGCCGGACTGGCGGACACGGCCGACACGGTGGTGGACCTGAAGGGTCAGCGGGTGTTCCCCGGCCTGATCGCCCCGACGACCGTGCTGGGACTGCTCGAGATCGACGCGGTGCGCGCCACCCGCGACACCACGGAGGTGGGCCAATACACGCCCGATGTCGCCTCCTGGATCGCGGTGAACCCCGACAGCGAGCTCATCCCCGTGGCCCGCGCCAACGGATACACCCATGCCCAGGTGGTTCCGTCGGGCGGTACCGTCGCCGGCGTCAGCGGCCTGATCCAACTCGACGGGTGGACCATCGAGGACCTCACGGTCGAGAAGACCGTGGCCCTGCACCTCCGGTGGCCGGGCTTCGGACTCGACACGACCCCGAGGCCACCCGGCAAGGATTCCGGCCCCTCGCTGGAGGACCAGGTCCGGGACCGGGACCGCAAATTGCGGGAGATCGACACCTTCTTCACCGAGGCCACCGCCTACTCGGAGGCCCGGAAGGCAAGTGGGCCGGGCTTCCGCGTGGTGCCGGCCTGGGAGGCGATGTTGCCGTTCGTTCGGCGGGAGAGACCCCTGTGGATCCACGCCGACGAGGCGCGCGCCATCCGGTCGGCTGCCGAATGGGCGGTGCGCAGGAACTACCGGGCCGTGATCGCCGGAGGACGCGACGCCGTCCGCGAGGCCGCCTACCTGGCGGAACACCGCATCCCGGTGGTCTTCGAGCACGTGTTCACGCAACCGGCCCGGGACACCGATCCCTACGACGTGCACTACGCCGCGCCGGCGGCGCTGGCCAAGGCCGGGGTGCTGTTCGCCTTCAGCGAGGGCACCGACCAGTTCGGGGCCAGCAACATCCGGAACATCCCCTACGCGGCCGCCCAGGCCAGGGCCTTCGGACTCTCCCACGAGGAGGCCGTCCGGGGACTCACGGTGAATGCGGCGCGAATCCTCGGGGTGTCCGATCGCCTTGGTTCCCTCGAGCCTGGCAAGGAGGCCACACTCTTCGTGGCAGATGGAGACATCCTCGACCTCCGAGCCAACGTGCGACGGATGTGGGTCCGGGGACGCGAGGTGGACCTCTCCTCCCGACACACGCGCCTTTACGAGAAGTTCCGCAACCGCCCCGCACCGCCGGTGAAGGCAGGCAGGGATCGGTGAACCGGCTCAGGGACGACCTTCGGTCTCCTGCTTGAGGTGCACCGTCTGGGTGGGAAACGCGAACTCCAGGCCTGCGGCGTCGAAGCGCTCCTTCACCTGGAGGTTCAGGCTGTGCAGCGCCGCCAGGTAGGTGGGCCAATCGACCGTCTTGCATTGGAACACCACCTGAAGATTCAGGGAACTGGCATCGAAGCGGTTGAACGCGATGAAACAGTCCCCGGTCAACGGATGGGACGTGAAGATGGCTCGCAGCAATTGCGCCGCCTCGTCGATCCGGGAGGCCGGGGTATCATAGGTGAGCCCATAGTCCAGCACCGTCCGGATGAACGGCCGGCCGCTCACGTTGACGACCGTGTTGTTGCCCACGGACTTGTTCGGCACGGTGATCAGGAACCCGTCCGCATGGCGCAGCTTGGTCGCACGGAGCCCCATCGTCTCGACCACGCCGTCCACGTCGGAGCCCACCTTGATGCGGTCTCCCACCTTGAAGGGCTT
>JBIKMQ010000017.1:0-11378 GCA_044359215.1 Candidatus Chromulinivoraceae bacterium | reverse complement strand
TCCATGGTCTGCTTCCAGAGCTGGATGGTGGGCTCGTCGGGCACCAGGCGCCCGGCCGAGGCGTACTCGACGAAGGTGCGGCCCAGCGGGGAGTCGACCCGGAGGTTGCGGAAGGCGTCGCCGCACGAGAAGTGCACGAAGTTGGGAATCTGCCCAAGGATCTTGCCCTGGGTTCCCTTGCCCGCACCGGGGGCGCCGAAGAGGAGGATGGCCCGATATTTCATCGAGGGTGGGGCGGCTGGAATCTCCGGTGCCTCAGGCGTTCCGGTCGCGCAGCTTGACCTCGAGCACCTGGGCGAATTCAACCGGGGTCTCGGACCCGTCGGCCGCCTTGAGCACAAGGTCGGTGCCGCCGATGCGGGCGATGCGGTTGGCCACCGTCACGCCGGCGGCGGTGGTGACCTCGAGCACCAGGTCCTTGTCGGCCTCCGAGGCCACGACCTTGAAGAAGGAGGGGAACTGCGTCTCGAAGAAGCGACGGTTGAAGGTCGTCTCGCCCCGGCGGAACTGCCGGGGAAGTCCCTCGTTGGGGGCGGCCGCATTGCGCGCCGCGGTGCTGGTGGAGCCCGGGGCATGGGCCGCCGATGCCGAGGACGCCGATGCGGACTGGGCCGGCACATTGAGCGACTGGGCGGCGATCGCCTCGTCGGTGGCGCTGACGACTTCCTCTTCCTCCCGACGCGGCAGGGCCAGGAAGATGGTGGGGCCGATCACCGGAAGGACCGCCGAGATGCCACAGACCAGGGGGACCGGTCGCCAGCGGAACCGTGCGATCTCAAAGGCGGCGTAGAGGTTGGCCAGGTAGAGCATTCCCAGCAGGATCAGGCCGTTGGGCGTGGTCAGCGCGGCATAGATGCCTTTGCCGGCGATGTCCGCCGGCGGTCGGGCGACCCTCTCGGGCTGCCGGACGTCGATCTTGCGGGCCTCGGCGCGGGCGATCTCCTCGGCGGGGGGCTCCAGCAGCGGCTCGACGAAGCGTCCGGCGCGGGGATGGCCCGCCAGCGCCTTGAGGGTGGCCTCGTCGAGCTTGGCCCAGTCGATGCGCGGCGAGAAGGTGCCCGAGCGCAGGCGCACGATGAGCCCGTCGGCGTCGGCGGCCGAAACCTCGCCGTCGTACACGTCACCGGTGATGGTCCGGAACTCCCCGCAGATCACTCGGGAGACGACGCACAACAGCAGGGTCCACCAGCAGAAGAGGCGCATGATGGGGTAGGTTGGCAAACCGTCCCGCCGCGGGGAACCAAATTCCTGCGGGGATGGTGGACCCCAGGCGGAGTGGCCGGAACGTTGGAGATCCCGGCGCCTCCCCCAAAATCAGACCCCGTTGGTGGCCTGGACCAGGTAGCCGTCGAACTCGTGCCGCACATGCGGGGGCACCCGGGCGCGGAACCGCGCCTCCGGGCCGGAGTAGTCCTGCTCGACCACCTGGGCCACCGCATGCAGGCGGCTCATGGCCTTCTGGTCATGATGCGGGATGCGGATCTCCACGAAGTCGCGGATGGGCTTGAGCATGGCCCCCAGCTCCGCGAACAGGGCCTCAAAGCCCGCCCTCTTGCGGGCCGAGACCGCCACGGCCTTGGGAAACTGCTGGCAGTACATGGACGCCAGCTCGGCCGCACCGGCCTTGTCGGTCTTGTTGAAGACCATGAGCGTGGGCTTCTCGTGGGCTCCGATCTCGGCCAGCACGGCGTTGACCGCATCCATCTGCTGCGGCGCGTTGGGATGGCTCGAGTCCACCACATGGATCAGCAGGTCGGCCTCCACGACCTCCTCGAGGGTCGCCTTGAAGGCCTCGACGAGGCCGTGCGGAAGCTTCCGGATGAAGCCGACGGTGTCGCTGAGCAGCACGTTCTGGTTGGAGGGAAGCCGCAGCCGGCGCGTGGTGGGGTCGAGCGTGGCGAAGAGCATGTCCTCGGCCATCACCTCCGCCCCCGTCAGGGCGTTGAGCAGGGTGGACTTGCCCGCGTTGGTGTAGCCGACGATCGAGGCCAGCGGCCACTGGTGGCGCTGGCGGCCCTCGCGCTGGGTGGAACGCTGGCGGCGCACGATCGTCAGCTCCGAGCGGATCTTCTCAATGCGCTCCTGGGTCTTGCGCCGGTCGGCCTCGAGCTGCGACTCGCCCTCGCCGCCGATGGAGCCGGTGGATCCGCGCTGGCGGGAGAGGTGGGTCCAGTAGCGGGTCAGCCGCGGCATCAGGTACTGCAGCTGGGCCAGCTCGACCTGCAGCTTGCCCTCACGGGTGCGGGCGCGCTGGGCGAAGATGTCGAGGATCAGGCCGGTGCGGTCGATGACCTTCGCGCCGAAGAGGCGCTCCAGGTTCCGGGCCTGGGCACCGGAAAGCTCGTCGTCGAAGAGGACGGTGTCGGCCCCGGCCTCCCGGGCCGCCTGGGCGAACTCCTCGGCCTTGCCCGCGCCGATGAAGGTGCCCGGATGCGGGGCCTCCAGCCGCTGCACCCCCTGGCCCACGACCTCGACCCCGGCGGTCGTGGCCAGCTCGGAGAGTTCGTCGAGGGAGTCGGAAACATCCCAGGAGGTCTGGCTCCGAAGCTCGACCCCCACGAGGAAGGCGCGCTCGGACTTCTTGTCCGCGGTGTCGATGAGGGCTTTCACGAAGGATGGGGCACGGTCGGGACACCCTAGCAACGGGAAGCGCTTCGGGCCACCCCCGCGATGCACCCACGGGGGCCGGAACCGCCCAGGGCGGCCTCCGGAAAACGACTTCGGCCTTGTTCGCCCCCACCGGGTGCGCCAGAGACTCTGGCCATGCACGTGCTGCTGGCGACCAGTGAGCTGAATCCCTACTCGAAGACCGGGGGTCTGGCCGACATGGTGTCGGCGCTGGCCAAGGCCCTGGCCGCCGGGACCAGCGGCGGGGCCCTGCGCGTGTCGGTCGTGACGCCCCTGTACCGGGGCATGGCCGCGGCGCATCCGGGCATCGGGGCGACCCCGTGGCGACTGGCGATCCCGCTTGGCGACTCGCTCGTCGAGGGCCGCTTCCACCGCCGGGACCTCTCGGCCAACCTGACCCACTGGTTCGTGGAGCAGCCCGGCTTCTTCGACCGGACCGGACTCTACGGAGAAGGCCTCCGCGACCATGCCGACAACGCGGCACGATTCATCTTCCTGAGCCGGGCGGCACTGGTCCTGGCCAGGCACCTGCCGGACCCACCCCGCGTGGTCCACGCCCACGACTGGCAGACGGGCCTCATGCCGCTGATGGCGCGCCATGCGCAGGTGGCCGGCGGCTGGTCGCACCCGCCGAGGACGGTGGTCACCATCCACAACCTGGCCTTCCAGGGTTCGTTCCCGTCCTCGAGCTGGGGGCTCACGGGCCTGCCCGCCGACTGGTTGCACCTGGAGAGCGCGCTGCACCATGGCCGGGTGAACTTCCTCAAGGCCGGGCTCACCCAGGCGCACGCGATCACGACGGTGAGCCCGACATACGCCCAGGAGATCCTGACCCCCGAGCACGGTTGCGGGCTCGAGGGCCTTCTGCTCAAGCGCTACAACGATCTGGGCGGGATCCTCAACGGCGTGGACACCGAGGAATGGAACCCCGCCACCGACCCCGACCTGCCGGCCCGCTTCCACGCCGGAGACCTCTCGGGCAAGGCGGTGTGCAAGGCGGCGCTGCAGCGCGAGGTCGCCCTCCCGGAGGATCCGGCCATCCCGGTCCTGGCGAACATCTCGCGCCTGACGGAGCAGAAGGGCTCGGCGCTCATCGCATCGACCGTGCGGGAGCTGCTGGAGGCGGGCGAATCATTCCAGTTCATCCAGCTCGGCAGCGGCGAACGACCCCTGGAAAACGCCTTCCGGGACCTCGCACGGCGGTTTCCCGACCGGGTCGCCGCACGGATCGGGTTCGACGCCGCACTCTCGCACCGCATCGAAGCCGGGGCCGACTTCTACCTCATGCCCTCGCGCTTCGAGCCGTGCGGGCTCAACCAGCTCTACTCGCTGCGCTACGGGACGGTGCCGGTGGTCCGGGCGACGGGCGGGCTGCAGGATTCGGTGGTTGATCCGCGCGAGAACGCCGCGCTGGCCACGGGCATCAAGTTCACCCCGTACACGGAGGCCGCGTTGCGCCGCGCCATCCTCAAGGCGCTGGCGCTGTGGAAGGAGCCGGCCTGGTTGGGACACCTGCGCCACAACGGCATGACGGCCGACTTCTCGTGGGAACGCCAGGCGGCCGAGTACGTGTCGCTCTACGAGGCGGTCTGCCGGGAGTAGTCCGGCGACCGATCGCGCTCCGCCCCGGCCGTCCCCCCGGGCAACACACCCGCGACCATCGCATCGGCAGCCCCGCCAAGCCGCCCGTCGGCGGGCCCCGGACCATACAGCGTCGTGCGGCGGCGCGGCTCCCGTCCGACCGAGCGGATGGCCGCCTCGATCTCGGACGGGGTGAGGCATTCCCCGAACGGGCCGCCGCTCTCGCGGGTGATGCTCTCCTCGTACAGCGTGCCCCCGAAGTCGTTGCAACCGCTCCGGAGCATGGCCGCGGCACGCTCGGGCCCCAGCTTCACCCAACTGGTCTGGAGGTTGGGGATCTCCCGGCCTAGGAACAGGCGGGCCAGCGGGTACAGGCGCTCCACCCGGGCCTCGGCCGCCTCGGCAACCGCCTCCGGACCGGCACCCGCCTCCCGCGCCAGCTCGCGGCCCAGCCGGTTGCGATGAGGCATGAAGGCCAGCGGCACGAACTCGGTGAAGCCGCCGGTGCGCCGCTGGAGATCGCGCAGGCGGCCCAGGTGCCGGACCAGGTCCCCCCAGGTTTCCCGGTGGCCGAAGAGCACGGTCGCCGTGGAGCGGAGCCCCACCCCATGGGCCGTCTCGATGATGGACTCCCACTCGGCGGCCCGCAGCTTGTCGGGCGAAAGCCGGTCGCGCATGGCGTCGTCGAGGATCTCGGCCGCGGTCCCCGGCACCGATCCGAGACCGGCCTGGCGCAACCGCTCGAGCACTGCGCGAGCCTCCAGCCCGCTCTTGCGGCACAGCGAGTGGATTTCCATCGGTGAGTAGGCGTGGAGGTGGACGCCGGGCAAGGCACGCTTCAGGGCTCGGAGGAGTTCCTCGTAGTAGTCAAGGCCGAGGTCCGGGTGGATGCCGCCTTGCAGGCAGACCTCGCTCACCCAGGGCGTCTGGAGCACGCGCTCGACCACCGCGCCGACGCTGCGCGTGTAGGCCTCGGGGTGGCCCGGCGGCCGGTAGAATCCGCAGAAGGAGCAATTCGTGGTGCAGACGTTGGTGAAGTTGGCGTTGCGGTTCACCACGTAGGTCACCGTGTCGCCGTGGAGCCGGCGGTTGAGGGCGTCGGCCGCCTCGCGAATTTCCTCCTGCGCCCCACCATCGGCCTCGGCCAAGCGCAGCGCGTCGTCGACCGACAGCGGCTCCTCGCGCAGGGCCTGGGACAACAGGTCGACCGGGCCGCGAGGGCGATGGGGCCGGGTGGAGGGCCCATGGGACACCACCGGGAGAGGCTCCGGCGATGAGACCTCCCGCACGGCCTTCCGGGAATCCGCACGTCGGTCCTCCACGCACCCCTCGGGCGTCCCGTCTGAGCCGGACCGCGATGGGCGATCGTCCGGTGAGCCGGCCCGAGCCTCCGACCCACGCTGACGGATCACCTCGGCGACGCGGGCCGAGATCCAGCCCTTCTCGATGAAGGGGTCGTACACCGGCCACCGGTGGCGCAATTCGAGGCCGTGGCGGCGGCAGGCCTCGGCATAGTGGGCGGGCGGGGCCCAGGGGTGGAGGGGATTGACCCAATCGCCGTCGGTGCTGATGCCGCCCAGGTCGTCGATCCACGGCAGCAGCGCCTCCCAGTGCGGATGGATGTTGGGCGGGATTTGCACGGCCACCCCGGGCGCAACCCGGCGCCAGTGCTCGATGAGCTCGAGGTATTCCTCGAAGGTCGGCGGCGGCGGCACCGGACGCAGTCGGGACCCGTCGTTGGGGATGAAGTTCTGGAGGATGATTTCCTGCAGGTGCCCGTGGCGTGCGTGGACCTCTGCCAGGGCGTCGAGCGACCGGAACCGCGACGCCCGCGACTCGCCCAGGCCGATGAGGATGCCGCTGGTGTAGGGCACCCGCGCGCGACCGGCGGCCTCGAGGGTGCGCAGGCGGCCCTTGGCCGATTTCTGCGGGGCGACCGTGCGGTTGAAGGCCTCGTCGATGTTCTCGAGCATGAGGCCCATGGAGGCGTTGACGTCGGCCAGCCGCTCGAAGTCGCGCTCCGACATGGCCCCGAGGTTGGTGTGCGGCAGGAGCCCGGCCGCGAGCGCCCGTTCGCAGGCGTTGCGCACCAACTCCACGAACCCGCCGAAGCCGCGCCCGGCGACCTCGGCCCGAAGATGCGCCAAGGAATCCGACGCCTCGCCCGCCAGGAACAGGATCTCGGTGGCCCCGCCCTCACGGGCCTGGACCAGGAGCCGCTCGAACCGCTCCTCGGGCATCAACCCTTCCCGATCCCGCCGGTACCCGCAGTAGGCGCAATCCCACGGACAATCCCGCGTGAGCGGAATCGTCAGCGACGGCGAAAAGGTCACGACCCTCCCGGTGTTCAAGGCCACCACGCTACCCTGCCACGCCTCCCGTGCAACCCCCAAAGGGGTCGGTCCTCACTATTGACACAAACCGGCATTCGCCGAGGTGTTCCTCCGGAGTTTCTGAAGCAACGAGGTGCATGGTGGCGCTCCGCGGGATCGATCCTGCGCCCGCAGGGAAGCTCGGGAAGACTCGGCCATGGCGCTTTGCGCCGGAAGTCAGGGTGTCCGCTTCCAGAGCGGGCTTCGGACCGATCCCGCTACGCTGGGATTTGGCCGGTTGCCGAGGCGACAGGGCTGGCGTTTGGGATGAGGCCTCGTTGAAGTCGCTTCGCGACACTCCGGTCCGTGACCATCACCAGGCTCATCACGTCGGCCGGTGGGAGGTCCCGCCTCGCAACCCCAATCGCGGAACCACAACCACGACAGGTCCGCGGGTTTGGTGTAACTTTGAGCTTCGGAAACCCCATGGAGGGGGTGAATGAACATGGAACCTTCACCGGCACCGTCATCGGCCCTCCCATCGCGATCCTGTCCGCGATGCCAGTCCCCCATTCCCGAGCGGGCCCCGGGCGGCCTGTGCCCGCGCTGCCTCCTGGATGGCGCCAGCGCGCCGACCGACGCCGGACTCGGACCGCAGGCCTGGAAGACTCCGACGCTGACCGAGATCGCCTCGGCCTTCCCGAGCTTGGAGGTGCTCGGCCACCTGGGTTCGGGCGGGATGGGCTGCGTGTATCGGGTGCGGGAGCGGGATTCAGGCAGGGTCTCGGCCCTCAAGGTGCTGCCCCGGGAATTGGCCGCCGATCCGGCCTTCGTGGAACGCTTCGAGCGCGAGGCGCGCACGCTGGCGCGGTTGCGGCATCCCCACATCGTGGGCGTCCATGGGTTCGGGCAGGCCGGCGGGTTCTGCTTCCTGCTGATGGAGTTCGTGGACGGAGCCAACCTCCGCCAGGCGCTGCGGTCCGGGCGCTTCACCCCGCAACAGGCGCTGGGCCTCATCACACCCCTGTGCGAGGCGTTGCAGGCCGCGCACGCACAAGGGGTGCTGCATCGGGACATCAAGCCGGAGAACTTGCTGCTCGACGCCGAGGGCCGGGTGAAGATCGCCGATTTCGGCATCGCGAAGCTGCTCGAGGACCCGGCCATGCCGTCGACCGGAGCCTACACGCTCACCCGCACCGGGGCCCGGGTCGGGACACCGCATTACATGGCCCCGGAGCAGGTGGAGACGCCCGAGCAGGTGGACCACCGGGCCGACATCTACTCGCTGGGGGTGGTCTTCTACGAGCTGCTCACCGGGGAGCTTCCCCTCGGCCGCTTCCCAGCCCCCTCGATCAAGGCCGGCCTCGATGCCCGCGTGGACGACATCGTCTTCCGCGCACTGGCCAAGGAACGGGAGCTACGCCAGCAATCCGCCGATCAGGTGAAGGCGGAGGTCGAAGGCTTGGCGGAAACCGAACACGAGCAGAGGAACAAACCGTCGAAGCGAGTCCCGGTCTGGAGCCGCTTCGGCCCATGGACGAGATCCCGGGTTGTCGGGGCGGTCGCGGTCGCGCTCCTCGCGGCATGGGCTCTACTGACCGTCACCGTCCGGTTCCTCCAGCACAGCAAGGCCCGCGCAGACCGGATCGCCGGAGTCAACCGGCTCAAGGATATCGGGTTGGCGTACCGAACCCATGTGTTTGAGATGGAGGGTCTGATCTCGAATATCAATACCCTCACCGGCCAACCCGTCGTGATCTTTGGAACGGACCTCACGGACACATCGCCCCACCCGATTATCGCCGTGGCGCTCGGGGGGCCGGACCTGAAAAAACCAACGGTCCTGTTTGGGGACGGGTCGGTCCTGACGATGTCCGAAGAGCAATTCCGACAAAGCCTGAATCGGGCCAGCCCGTCGTATCGAGCCAACTGGGAGCACTTTCAGCAGTTGGGACTCTTCGGAAGGAAAGACCAGATGACAGACCCCCGAACCGGAAAACCCTACCTGTTCTTCCTCCCGATCAGTGGGACGAACTCGTCACCCGACGAGATGCTCGCCGTGTCGCCCCCGGATCCGGA
The DNA here is from genome assembly GCA_044359215.1 of Candidatus Chromulinivoraceae bacterium. Lineage (GTDB taxonomy): Bacteria > Verrucomicrobiota > Verrucomicrobiia > Limisphaerales > UBA9464 > SXXZ01. The sequence continues at coordinate 2,778 of JBIKMQ010000017.1, read as the reverse complement.
CACGCAGGGCCGATCGGTCCTGCGTGGGGACGGGTCGGTCCAGCCAATGTCCGAAGAGGAATTCCGTGCCTTACTGTTCAACATGGTCGGCACGAAACTCAGATGATGACTTCCCGCGGCTGTTCGAGACTCGATTCCGAGACCGGTTGAGCCGCTCCAGCGCTTGGGTGCCATTCGCCCGGTAATGGTCGCACAGGAAGCCATCCAATCCGTCGCCCCATCGAAGCACGACCCCATGACCGACTCTCGATCGCCCATCGCCGGCTTCGCCCCCACGCGCTGGTCGCTGGTGGCGCGGGCGCGGGGCACGACGGCGGAAGCCCGGGCGGCCTTGTCGGAACTTTGCGAGGCCTACTGGCGACCGGTGTTCGAGACACTCCGGCGGTGGCATGGCACCGACGACGAGGCGCGCGAGTCGGCCCAGGAATTCTTCGCCCACGTGCTGGCCGGCGGCCGCCTTGCGGGTGCCGACCCGTCCCGCGGGCGATTCCGATCCTACTTGCTGGGCGCGCTCCGGCATTTCGAATCGGACCTCCGCGAGCGGGCCCGCCGACTCAAGCGCGGCGGCGGGGTCCTGACCGCGTCGCTCTCCGAGGACGGAATCGACGAGCCAGCCACCGCAGGCCTCGACCCGGTGCGCTTCGATCGCGAATGGGGGCTCACGGTGGTCGAGCGGGCCCTGACAACGGTCGAATGCGATCTGCGGACGGCCGGCAAGTCGGCCCACTTCGAGCGCCTGAAACCCGCGCTGGTCGGAGACGAGCTTCCGTCGGCCTCGGACCTCGCCCGGGAACTCGGGCTCACCGAAGGAGCGCTGAAGGTGGCCATCCACCGCCTGAGGCGACGATTCCGGGAGGCGGTGCGGGCGGAGATCGGCCACACCCTGTCCGAGGGCGACGATGTGCAGGAGGAACTGCGCTACCTCATCGAGGTGTTGGCCTCAACGGGAGGCTGAATTGAAACGAACCACTTCCGGGCCCATCCAAAGGGGTCTATCCGAAAAGTTCCTGCTGCACCGGACCGGGTTCCGGCTCGGGTCCGGGATCGGACAAGCCCCTCAACAGACCCTCGCGGTACCGGGCCTCGGCGTCGGCACCCCGGAAGGTGTGACCCTTGCGGCTGCCATGGCGCAGGTACACCCGGCGCGACGCCTCACGGGCGGCTCCGCTGGACCGCACGCGGGCGATGCGCTCCTTCGCCTCCAGCACCGCACGACGCGGATCGACCCTCGGGGCCGGATAGTCGACGCCGATCACGCACCGGGCGGCCTCCTGCTGCGAGCGGGTCATGCGCCACGGCTCGGCCAGGAAGGCGTCGGGCACGCCGGCCAGCTCGGGCACCCAGCGTCGGATGAAGACGCCCTTCGGGTCCTGCTCGAGGGCTTGGCGCGTCGGCGAATAGATGCGCACGGTGTTGATCCCGGTCGTGCCGCTCTGCATCTGCGCCTGGCTGAAATGGATCCCGGGCTCGAAATCGAGGAAGCACCGGGCCAGATGGATCGCCGTCGGACGCCAGTGGAGCCAGAGGTGGTAGGACGCCACGCTCATCACCAGGGCGCGCATGCGGAAGTTCAGCCAACCCGTCGCCCGCACCGCCCGGAGGCAGGCATCGACCATGGGGAAACCCGTGCGCCCCTGGCACCAGGACTCGAGGCGCAGGCGGCCCTCGTCGGACTCGGTGAAGGCCTCGCGCAGGCCATCGTAGACCGGGTTGAAATTCTCGAACTCGATGCGCGGCTCGTCCTCGAGCTTCTGCATGAAGTGGCAATGCCATCGCAGGCGCGCCTGGAAGCTGGCGAGGGCCCCCGACCAGCGGCGATCCACCGGGTCTCCGGCGCGGAACATCGCCCTCAAGGACTCCTGCCGGTGCATGGCCGCCTGGTGCACCGTGCGCATGGAGACGCACCCCCAGGCCAGGTACGGACTCAGTCGCGAGCAGGCCGTCCAGGCGGTGAGCGGGCTCGACATCTCCGCGCGGTAGCCGACGCCGCGCTCCGCCAGGAAGCTTCCCAGGGCCTCGCGGGCCGCGGCCTCGCCTCCGGGCTGCAAACCGGTCGGGATCACCGGGCCGAGGCCCAGGTCTTCCGGGCCCAGGACACCATCGGAGACCAGGCCGGTCGGACTCCCGGGCCCGAGGACCTCCGGGACCGCCTCGGGCCGGCCCGACATCGTCGCGGCCCAGCGCTCGGCCCAACCGTCGCGGGATCGCAACCGCCGGACGACCCCGTCTTGCCGGCGCTCCTGCCAGTCGATCCCACGGTCGCGGCACCAACGGCCGACGCGGAGATCCCGGTCGAAGGTCGTCCGGTTGCCCGTCTCCTCATGCGACCACAGGCGCACGAATCCCGTCTCGCGGTGCAGGCGCTCGAGCTGCTCCACGGCCTCGCCGCGGCGCAGGATCAGGCACCCGCCGCGCCGGACCCACTGCGCCTCCAACTCGCGGAGCGCCTCGGCAAGGAAGCGCGAGTGCGAGGGGTCCCAGTCCGGTGACGCCAGCAGCTCCGGCTCATACAAATACAGACCGATGACGGGGCCCTGCCGCAACGCCTCGGTCAGGGGCGAGTGGTCGGCGAGGCGCAGGTCGCGCTTGAACCACACCACCTGCCAGTCGGCACGCCTCGGGAGACGCTGGACCCGGCCAGGACTCGGGGTCGGCGGCCCCGCTGGGGTCGAACCAATGTGGCGTGGAGGATTCATGGGAAGGGCAGCCCCGGCTGCCGGGGATCCTCGTCCCGATCGGGTCGTTCCGTGCGCGGCTCCAGACGGCGCCGGGCCTTTT
>JBIKMQ010000452.1:0-3165 GCA_044359215.1 Candidatus Chromulinivoraceae bacterium | reverse complement strand
GGTATCTCGGGAACCGTCCCGTTCCGGAGTCCCGGCGCTGGCTTGCGTGCTCATGACGGGATGACCTTGAAATGAAATCCCATGTATGTCAACTGCTTTGGTGTAGTTTTATGAAACTCTCTTTTTTCGGAGGTTTTATGGGGAATCCCTGCACTCCGCCCTGATTCCAACGAAACACCCATTCAATCAGTCGACGTTTGCTCCAACCGGGTGCGGCTGCGCTTGGAGCGTGGCCCTCTCGGGGTGGGATTGGGGTGGGAGTTGCGGCACGGAGATTGCATAGTCCGTTCCACCATGAACCGACGCGTCATCGGCCCGTTGCTGGTTGCCATCGCCATCGGAGGAAGCTGGCTCGGAGCCTTTCGGCCGGGCTCACCCCCGAGGCCCCCTGCCGGTTCGGACTCGCCGGCCCGGCGGACGGATGCCTCAACCCGCCCGGGATCGGCGCAACGATCGGCGGCACCCATCACCGCCCATCGGACGCCGGGTCCGACGTCGATGACCGGCGCCACCGCTGCCCGGCAGTTGCCGCCGCCGCGACCCACGTCGCCCCAAGTGCCGGCCTCCCGGGCCAGCCGGTGGTCGGACTCGGTGCCGGAGCCGGCCTTTGCCCGGTTCGCCGGCTGGACCCGACGCTATCTCGCCGAATCATCCCCCGACGCCCGACGGGCCCTGGAGGCCGAGGGCCTCGAACTGGCCCGCCAGCGGCGACGGGAACTCGAGGAACTCATCCCGTCCGACCCCCGACGGGCCCTCGAACTGGCGCTGCCGGGAGGCCTTCGCGAGGCGTTGCCGGCATCGATGATCGCCCACCTGGAGGAACCGGTGGACGGCCGCGGCGATTTCGGGGTGCTGGCCGCCATCCCTTCCCCAGGTCACACCGGACCGTTCGAACCGGTGTACCGGACGGTGTCCATCGGGGACCGCGCCTGGCGGGCCCACACCTACGGGCCGGCGCTCCTCCGCCCGACCCTGAGCGGCATCCCGCTGCATGGCATCGCCCTCGGGAACCTCTTCGCGCTCGACCCCAACGCCGTGCGGATCCTGGACCCGGACGAGGCCGCACGCGCCGCGATCCCGGCCAAGGACGCGCTCTGCGCGGTGTCGAATGAACCGGTCACCGCCTTCGCCGAGGAGGTGCCGGTCGATGCCGGGGGGCACCCGGCGTGGCTGTGCAGCGCGGCGCACACCGAGAACTACAACGAGCGGCTCCTCCTGGCGGCCCTCGACCAAGGCAACGGCACCGATGCCGACGGCGTGTTCCGCCCGAAGTCGGCCTACACCGAGGGCCTCAAGCGCCTGCTGATGATCCGCTGCGATTTCAGCGACCTCGCCGGCGCCCCCTTGAGCGACTCGGCCGGGACGAACATGCTCAACGGCATCGCCTCGTTCTACCTCGAGCAGAGTTTCGGCAGGACGACGTTCCGACCACTGGGCGGCGGCAGCGCCATGACGGCAACCCTCCGGATGCCCAAGACGGCCGCCGTCTACGGCGCCTCCGACCCGTCGGTGCTGCGCAGCGATGCCCGGAACGCCGCCCGGGCGGCGGGGTTCAACACCGCCTCGTTCGACTTCGACCTGATCTGCGTGGGAGCGGTGCCGGGGTTCAATTGGGCCGGCCTGGGCTATGTCGGGGCTCCGGGTTCCTGGATTCGGGCGGCCTTCGATGCGGCCGGGGGAACATCATCGCACGAACTGGGACACAACTTCGGCCTCAACCACGCCAACTCCTGGGACACCGGAGGCCAGAGCATCATCGGCCCCGGAAGCAATGTGGAGTATGGGGACAGCTTCGACACGATGGGCAACGCCACGGCCGGCCGCCGCCATTTCAACGCCCGCTACAAGAACTTCCTCGACTGGCTGCCCACCAGCCAGGTCCGCATCGTGACCGCCTCGGGCACCTACCGGCTCTTCGCCCACGATGCGACCAACGCCGCCACGACCCGGGCCGTGCGGATTGCCCGCAACACGCAGACCAACTACTGGCTCGAGTTCCGCCAGCGGTTCAACGACCGCCCGGCCCTCATGGACGGGGTCGGGCTGCGATGGGCCCGCTCGGGCAACCAGCAGTCGCTCCTGCTGGACGTCACGCCCGGGTCGCCCGACGGCAAGAACGACTCGGCACTGCTCATCGGACGCACCTTCTCCGACCGTGCGGCCGGCATCCACATCACCCCGCTGGCCAAGGGCGGCACCGTGCCCGAGTCGCTCGACCTCCAGGTGAATCTCGGCCGTTTCACCAACAACCAGCCACCCACGGTCACCCTGTCCGCCAGCGCCACCTCGGCCTTCGCCGGGGCCCCGGTCACCTTCACGGCGACGGCCTCGGATCCCGACGGGGACGCCCTGGCCTACTCGTGGGACTTCGGGGACAACAGCATCGTAGCCGCCAACACCAACCGGGTGAGCCGCTCCTGGGGCACGGCCCGGGAATACTGGGTTCGGTGCACCGTCAGCGACATGAAGGGAGGCGAGGGATCGGCCGCGGTCCTGGTGCGCATCGGCAACCCCACGACATTCCGCATCTCGGGCCGAGTCCTCCAGGGCGGCAAACCCGTGCCCGGGATCCGGGTCGAGGTGTCCAACACCCAGCAGACCTACACGGTCAGCGACGGATCCTACACCCTGGCCGGGCTGTCCCGCGGCACCTACACCCTCAAGGCCATCGGCGAAGGCTACATCTTCAGTCCGTCCGGGTTCTCGAATCCCCTGACGATCAGCGGATCGGTCGAAGGAGCGAACCTGGAGGCCTCCCAGCCGGGAGACCTCGCCCAGGTCGCCTTGGTGCCCCTGGGAGCGCAATGGCGCTACTACGACACCGGCGACCTGGCCGGAACCCTCTGGAGATCGGCGGGGTTCAATGACAGCGCCTGGATCCGGGGCGCGGCCCCGCTCGGCTACGGGGACGACAACATCGTCACGACCGTGCGCTTCGGACCTTCCGCCTCCGCCAAGCACATCACCACCTGGTTCCGCCACAGCTTCTGGGTGGACGACCCCGCGCGCTTCCTCTCGGTGACGCTCGGGCTCATCCGGGACGATGGCGCGGCCGTGTACCTCAACGGGACCGAGGTGTTCCGGAGCAACCTGCCCACGGGAACCCTCACGGCGACCACCCGGGCCAGCGCCAGCGTCGGGGGCAGCGACGAGACGACAGTCTTC
>JBIKMQ010000451.1:0-3169 GCA_044359215.1 Candidatus Chromulinivoraceae bacterium | reverse complement strand
TTGGCCATGCCCCAGGACCTTGGAGCCGGCGTAGTGGCCGTCGCGCAGGTGGTTGGGCACCGCCAGGGTGCGCCCGGTCCGCACGTCCTCGAGCGCCGCGTCGATGGACCGGACCACGGAGTTGCTCTTGTGCGCGGTGGCGATGTACAGGGCCGCCTCGGCGATCGGAATCCGGGCCTCGGGCCAGCCGATCACCTCGGCGGCCTGGCAGGCGGCCGTGGCCAGGACGAGGGCCATCGGGTCGGCCAGGCCGACATCCTCGGCGGCGTGGATCATGATGCGCCGGGCGATGAAGCGCGGGTCCTCGCCGGCGTGGATCATCTTGGCCAGCCAGTACAGCGTGGCGTCGGGATCGCTCCCCCGCATCGACTTGATGAAGGCGCTGATGGTGTCGTAGTGGGCGTCGCCGTCGCCGTCATAGACGATCGCCTTGCGCTGGATGCATTCCTCGGCCACCGACAGGGGGATGCGCAGGACCCCGTCGGGCCCGGGCGCGGTGGTGATGGCGGCGATCTCGAGGGAATTGAGCGCCTTGCGGGCGTCGCCGTCGGACACGCGGGCCAGGTGCTCCAGCGCGCCGGGGCCGGGTTCGATCCGCAGGTGGCCGAGGCCGCGCTCGCCGTCCGCCAGGGCCCGCCGGAGCAATGCCAGCAGGTCGGTCTCGTCGAGCGGTTTCAGCTCGAAGACCTGGGACCGGGAAACCAGCGGCGAGTTGACGAAGAAGAACGGGTTGTGGGTGGTCGCCCCGATGAGCTTGACCGCGCCGCTCTCCACGTCGGGCAGCAGGACGTCCTGTTGCGCCCGGTTGAAGCGGTGGATCTCGTCGATGAAGAGCAGGGTGGGCTCGCCGGTGTTGCGCAGGCGGTGGTTGGCCCCCTGGAGCACCCGGCGCATGTCGGCCAGGTTCGATTCCACGGCATTGAGCGGCTCGAAGCGCGCGCGGGACCGCGAGGCGATGATGCGGGCAAGGGTGGTCTTGCCGGTCCCGGGCGGGCCGAAGAAGAGCAGCGACTGGATGCGGTCGGCCTCGATGGCCCGTCGCAGCAGCAGGCCCGGGCCCAGCAGGTGCCGCTGGCCGGCGTACTCGTCGAGCGTGCGCGGGCGCATGCGCGAGGCCAGCGGGGCCGCCGCGTGCGGATGCCCGGGCTCGGCCGCCGGAGCCGGGGAGCGTCCCCGGTCACCGGCGGCGTCCGCGCCCGGATCCCCCAGCTCGAAGAGGTTCGACTGCGACACAGGGGGAAACGGTAGGGACAGGCTCCTCCGGGGGGAAGAACCCGTTGCGGTGGAGCCGTTCCGCACGGATGAACGCGATCGGTGCCGTGGTTCCTGGGCCGTGTGGTCCTGTGGCCTTGGGGCCTTGGGGCCAGAGGGGGCCCCGGGCAGGCGTGAGAGGCCGCCGAGGCAAGGCAGGCGTTGGAGCCGCTTCCTCGAAGGGTGTCCTGGGTGTCCTCTGGGAGCCCTCGGCACGTCTTTGGTCCGGAGTTGGTCCGGAGTTGGTCCGGAGTTCGTCTGGATTGGGCGCGTGGGCTGGGTGGAGACGAGCCGGATTTGACGAGGGGCCCGGGCCAAAAATGAAAACGCCGCAGGTTCCGGAGAACCTGCGGCGTGGAGAAATCGACGTGCGGGACGTCGGCGAGGACTCAGACCAGGGAGATCTTGTCGCCCTTCTTGAGGGTGACGACGGCCTTCTTGTAGTCGCTGCTCTTGCCGGCGGCCTTGGTCATCTGGCGGCGGGCCTTGCCCTCGTAGTTCGCCGTGTTGACCTTGGTGACCTTGACGTTGAAGAGCTGCTCGACGGCCTTCTTGATCTGCGGCGCGGTGGCGCGCCGGTCGGTCAGGAGGGTGTACTTGTTGAGCTTCTCGGACTGGAGGGCCGCCTTCTCGGTGATGCGGACCGTCTTGATGGTGTCGAAAATGGTCATGGTGATTGCCCTTTCTGGTTACTTGGCGATGCGGGCCTCGACCGCCTCGAAGCCGGCCTTGGTGAAGACCAGCTTGTCGAACTTGAGCAGGTCGTAGGTGTTGACCAGGTCGGCGGTCTTGAGCTGGACGCCGGCCACGTTGCGGCTGGCGAGGTAGGCCGTCTTGTCGGCCGCGCCCAGGACCACGAGGTTGGTGTTGCCGTCGAGGCCAAGGGCCTGCAGCACGGCGACGAAGTCCTTGGTCTTCGGGGCGGAGAGCTTCAGGTCGTCGATGAGCACCACGTCACCGGCCTTGAGGCGTTCGCTGAGGGCCTTGCGAAGGGCGAGGTCGCGGACCTTCTTGTTGACCTTCTTGGAGAAGTCGCGCGGCTTCGGGCCGAAGACCACGCCACCACCACGCCACAGCGGGCTGGCGAAGGAACCGGCGCGGGCGCGACCGGTGCCCTTCTGGCGCCAGGGCTTCTTGCCGGTGCCGGCCACCTCTCCCATGGTCTTGGTGCAGGCGTTGCCGCTGCGCTGGGCTGCGTTGTAGGCCACGACGGTGTCGTGGACGGCCTGGGTGCCGCGGCCGTCGCCGATCAACTCGAAACGGACGTCGAGTTCACCGGCGGCATTTCCCTTGGAGTCTTTGATCGAGAGTTTCATGGAGTCGTTTCCTCTGGGCGATCCCGGTGGGGATCACCCGCGGGATCCTTGGGGGTTACTTCTTCTTGGCCGCGGCGGCGGCCTTCTTGTCGTCCTTCTTGGCCGTGGCGGCATCCTTGGCCTTCTTGCGGGCCTCGGTGATTTGCTTCAGGCGGGCCGAGTTGATGGAGATCTTCTTGGCCTCACGGATGATGCAATAGTCACCCTCGCTGCCGGGGAAGTTGCCCTTGATGAGCAGGACGTTGTCCTCGGGGCGGACCTGGATGATCTCCAGGTTCTGGGAGGTCCGGCGGACCACGCCCATGTGGCCGGGCATCTTCATGCCGCGCATGACGGTGCCGGGGAAGAGGCGCTGGCCGATGGCGCCGGAGCGGCGATGCCAGCCCTTGGCGCCGTGGGTCGCGTCACCGCCGCGGAAGCTCCAGCGGCCGACGACGCCCTCGAAGCCGCGGCCCTTCGTGGTGCCGATGGCATCGACGAACTGGCCGGCCTGGAAGAGGTCGGCGCCCACGGTGTCTCCCGACTTGACCTCCTTGGAGAAGTCACGGAATTCGCGGATGCGCTTGACGCCGGTGAGCACCGGCTGTTCGCCGTTCTGGCCG
>JBIKMQ010000450.1:0-3170 GCA_044359215.1 Candidatus Chromulinivoraceae bacterium | reverse complement strand
ACCCGGCCGACCCTCAGGCCGCCAACGACTCGAGCACCGCCTGGACCTGCTGGTGGAGCACCTCGAGGCATCCCTCGCTCCACAGGCCGAAGTCAGCCTTGCGGAACTTCTCGGGCATCGGCCATTGCGCGGCCAACCTGCCGTCGATCACCCGGTCGCTCCAGCCCCGGGCCCGCAGGCGGCGCCGCTGGGTGTCGGTGCTGCAGGCGATGGCTGCGACCGCGTCGAAGTGCCCGGCGTAGCCCTTCTCATAGAGCAGCGGGATCACCACGGCCACCACCCGGACCCCGGGACACTCCCGGCAACCGGCGATCCATCGGGTCCACTCGGCGAAGATGCGCGGGTGCAGGATGCTCTCGAGCCGTTCACGGGCCGCCGCCTCGGAAAAGACCCTGGTTCCAAGCACGGCACGATCCAGACGGCCCGAACCCTCGACGACCGACGGTCCAAAGGCCTCGATGATCTCGGCCAATGCCGGTTGCCCCGGCTCCACGAGAGCGCGCGCCACGTCATCGGTGTCGAGGACACGGATGCCAAGGCGACCCAGTTGGGCGGCGCACTCGGATTTCCCGGTCCCGATGCCTCCGGTGATTCCAAGGCAGATCATCACGAAAAAGGGCGCCGGGGAGTCAACTCCTCCGACGCCCTGCAGTTGGTCGGGTGGCAACCCGACGGTCAGGGTTTGTAGACGACGCGGTAGGTCTTGGCGCCGCTGCCCTGATCGAGGGCGTCGTAGAACTTGAGGACCTTCGGCGAGGCCGACGAGTTGGACAATTGGCTCAGGCGGATCCACTCCGAGCCCACGGCGGGCTCCTGCGCGAGGATCTGGTACTCGGTGTTGCCTGCAGCGTCCCAGGAGATCTCCAGATACGGACGACCTTGGAGTTCAACGGCCTGAGTGTTGACGACCGCCCCGGAGAACGGTGTCGCATCGATGGCGTTGACGATCCCGTCGCCATCGGAATCGAGGGTCACCGAGTAGCGGACAGCCCAAGGAGCCTCGACCACGTACCCGTTGGAGACTTCGACGGAAATCGGACCACTGGCGGGGTTCACCGTCTGGATCAACTGCAGGCGTCCATCCAGGAACTGGTCGAGGAGAGCGCCGGGCAAGAGGGTTCCATTCACGACGACGGTCTTGAAGTAGACCCGGATGGAACCATCGAAATTCAAGGCCGAGGCCAAGCCCGCCGGATCCACCAGGGTCTTGTTCGTGATGTTGAAATACTGGACGAAGTCGCCACCGAGCTCGAGGCGGTCGGTGTAGATGGCGCGCGGGCCATTCCCTGACGGCCGGAAATCCACCCGACCGAACTCACCGACACTCAGCACCAGCGCAGCGATGGCCGAGTTGTTGACGTATCCGGCGGCGGCGGGACCCAGATCCAATCCAGGCCACTCCACCGAGGCCGACTCAAACCGACCGGCGCTCACCCCGACGCTCAGGCCACTGAGATCGCCGACGGCGGCGTTGCCGGCCAACGACACGCCGGAAGCCTGCAGCACGAGGAGTTTTCCTGGCACATTGGTGGTGGTGAAACGGTCGGATACATCGAGGGACAGCAGGTTGCGGGTGCGGACGGCACCGCCCTCGGACGCATCCAGGTTCTTGGCCTTGATGGAGAGGCGACCGCCGGCGCTGATGAGGTTTGTTCCGCGGAGGACCAGTGAGTCGGCGGAGAGGTCAAGGACGTTGGTGGCGGCCAAGCGGCGGGAATGGTGGATCACCGACGCGCCCAGTCCAAGGTATCCGGACGAGTTGATCGAGCCCGAGTTCGTCAACCAAGCCAGCGGCTGATTCTGACCGACTCCCAGAGCGACCTGCTCACCGAGGATGTCCGAGGTGTTGGAAAGGGTCTTCAGTTTCGGGAAAGTCCGATGGGAGACCCCCAAGGAACCGATGAGCTGGAACGGCGCCTGGTTGGACCAGTTCTCGGTGATCGGAGCCACCTGTTCGTTGCCCGCAACCGCGGAAGCCCCGGCGAAACCGTCCGGGAAACTCGACGGCGGCGCATCCACCTCAGGAATCTGGTAGAGCACCGGATCGGCAGTCACCAGGTTGGCAGCCCGAAGCTTCAGACCAACCAGTTCCCCGGTGTATTTGAACGGGTCAATGTCTGCGTCGATGATCATCACCCGGAAGTGGGTGTCGGCCAGAAGGTTGGAGGGCGTGGCTCCGCCGGCACCTGCGGCGGCGTTGGGGTCGGCCGGGGCGGCGGCGGCGGCAGCCGGGTCCGGAAATTCGGCCGTGTTGGTCCAAGCGGTCACGAAGACCTTGATGACGCCCGTGAGGTTAGGTTGACCCACAGGATTCAGACCACGGTACTCAAGAGTCCCGTTGGTCGAACCCAGGTCATAGTGGGCATAGGGTGCCGCAATGCTGGTGTTGGCCGTGGAGGATACGTGCTTGGCCTGGAGGTTGACCACGCCATGGGCCCGGATTCGGGCATCATCGAGCTTGAGATTGTCCGCCTGCACCCGGATCCGGCCGGCGAGATTGGTCGCATACCCGAACGGAGACTGGCTCTGGGCCCCGGTGACTCGACCGCCGATCGCCCGGATGATGGATCCGTAGCTGCTGTTCGTCGGATTCGGGATCTTCGAAGGCAGCGAGGTGATGGCGAACGAATAGGCCATGTAATCGTTGGTCGACACCGTGTTGGTGTAGGTGACCCCGTTGGTCAGGATGCTGTAATACCCGGTGGTGAACAGATCCTTGATGAAGGCGGTGTTGGCCCCGGAGCGGCCATCGTTCAGATACTTGGTGAGCAGGTTGGAACGGGAAAGCGGGTTCAGCGGATCCAACTCATTGCCGATGCGCGCCCGATCAGCCCGGGTGATGGGGATGTTGACCCCCACGTTGCGGGTGACGCGGACGTTGTAAGGGGCGGCCGACGCCGGCGCCCGGTAATCCCAGGCGTAGATGTTGGTGGGCGCCGTGGTGAACGACTCGACAATTTGGAGGCTCTCGAGGTCGACCGATCCCGCCGTGTTGTTGGTGTTGAGGTAGGCCAATGTGACACTGAGCGGCCGGTTGCCATCCACGGAGGCCGTGGCGAGGACATTGGAGTTGCGGTTGATGATGAAGACCGCGTTGATGAGATTGTTCGTCGCCGTGAGCTGGTTGGTCTGGATGTAGGCGATGGCGGGCACCGGTGGAACCCCAGCGG
>JBIKMQ010000449.1:0-3176 GCA_044359215.1 Candidatus Chromulinivoraceae bacterium | reverse complement strand
GCCTCAACGAGATCACGCACCGCGAGGTGGGCGATCCCGAGACGCACACCCGCATCCAGCAGTTCGAGATGGCCTTCCGCATGCAGTCCAGCGTGCCGGAGTTGACGGCCGTGGCCCGTGAACCGGAGTCCACCTACCAGCTCTATGGCGACCAGGCCCGCAAGCCGGGTTCCTTCGCCTACACCGCGCTCCTGGCCCGCCGGCTCGTCGAGCGCGGCGTGCGCTTCGTGCAGGTGTACCTCAACAACTGGGATCACCACTCCAACACGGGGGGCCGCATGCCCTCGCAGTGCAAGGACATCGACCAGGCCTGCCATGGCCTGATCACCGACCTCAAGCAGCGGGGCCTCTTCGACGACACGCTCATCATCTGGGGTGGCGAGTTCGGTCGGACGATCTACAGCCAGGGAGGCCTCTCGAAGGAGAACTACGGCCGGGATCATCACCCGAGGTGCTTCTCGATGTGGATGGCCGGCGGCGGCTCCAAGGGCGGCACGGTGTACGGCACCACCGACGAATTCAGCTACAACATCGTCGAGAACCCGGTGCACATCCGCGATTTCCACGCCACGGTCCTGCACCTCCTGGGTCGCGACCATCGGCGCTTCACCTACCGGCATCAGGGCCTCGACCAGCGGTTGACCGGTGTCGAGGAGACCCGGGTCATCCGCGAGCTCATCGCCTGAGCGCCTGATCGACGGACCGGGCCGATGGGTCCCTGGGCAAAACAGGCCTGGGGTTGTCGAGAAGGTCGCACCGCCCCCCCTCGGGCTGGCGACTCCGTGCGCCCGATCGGTTCCGAGCCCCGAGCCCAAACGCTCTCGCTCTCGGCCTCTCCGGAAACGGTTGTCAACGGGGGTGAAATCCTGTGCCATCCCCGGTTCCCGCCGCAGGGAACCTCCGGGTCTTCTGCGGTGGGCTTCAGAAGCAATTCCCAATCATGAACCTACCGAGATCCCTACGGTTCCTCGCGGCCCTGGCGGCCTTGCAGTCCGCCCAGGCCGGGACGACCACCAACAACCTGCCGGCTTCGGCCCAATTGCCCGCCTCGGCGTCGACCGAGCGCGGTTTCATCGTTCGCGTCGTGCAGGGGCCGGCCGAGCCCTTCCTCGCCAACAACGGCGTCCGCGCCCTCCAGCAGATCAACGGCTCCCTCGTGGACGCCGCCGGCGTGGCCGTTCCCAACGAGGCCAATCCCGGCTCCCTGACCTCCCCGGCCGGTGCGCACCTCGTCGACACCGTCAACTTCGAGCTCGACGCCACCCCGGTGGACATCACCGACATCGAGGGCAACCTGGTGACGTCCTTCGCGCCCAGCGTGTTCCCGGGCGTGCCGGGCACCGGCACGCACGCCAACAACTTCGCGGTGGAGGTCGTCGGCTTCCTGAAGCTGCCCGCCGGTGTCACCACCTTCGGTGTCAGCGTCGGGGCCGATCGCACCGACGTGAACGACGACGACTCCTACCTGGTCTCCGTCGCCGCCAACCCGCGCGACTACTTCGGGGTCAAGGTGGGCGAGTTCGAGCGGAACTCCCGCGCTTTCCAGAACAACCAGCGCAACGAGAACCAGTGGGCCGTCAACGCCCCGGCCGCTGGGGTCTACCCCTTCCGCCTCCTGTACTGGCAGACCGGCCGTGGTGCCAACCTGCAGTGGTACACGGTCAACGAGGCCGGTGAGCGCATCCTCGTGAACGATCCCGCCGACACGCGTGCCATCCCGTCCTACACCGGTTCGACCGTCGCGTCGTCCTCCGGCCCCTACGTGGCCGAGGCCTCCCCGAGTCCCGGTTCCGACGGTCTGCCCGCCACCGCCCCGGTGAAGGCCCTCATCCAGGACGGCGCCACGACCGTGGCGACCTCCGGTGTGAAGCTCGACTTCAACGGCGTTACCGTGACCCCGCAGAAGCTGACCAAGACCGGCGGCCTCACCGAGTTGCAGTATGATCCGAACGCCGCACGCACCACGGCCAACAACCAGGTGAGCCTGCGCTTCACCGACTCGGCCTCGGTGACCCGGACCAACAACTGGTCCTTCGGCATCGTCGCCACCGGCGGTTCCTCCACCCGGGTGACCGGCCAGTGGGACTTCGACAAGGGCGACCTGGGCGCCACGGTCGGCAAGGCGCTGGAATACCTCGACGGGGCCAATGGCCTGACCAAGGCCGGTACGGCGTTCGGTCTGGCCAGCGAGCTGGGCCTGCCGGCGTTGCCGGGCGGCGACGCGCGCGTGATGAAGGTGCCGGGCGACCTGTCCAACAAGATCGGCTACGTGATGACCCACGGCATCGCCCCCAACGGCGGCGGCACCCGGGTCAACCAATACACCATCGTCTACGACATCCTGGTCGGGACGACCGGCCCGGGCGCGGCCTCGCTGCTGCAGACCAGCTCGACCGCCAACACCGACGACGGCGACCTGTTCTGGCAGGGCAGCAACTTCGGCCAGGGTGGCGGCGGCTACAACGGCCGCGGCACCTTCACGGCCGGAGCCTGGCACCGCGTGGTCGCGGCCTACGACATGGCGGCCAACCCGCCGGTGGTCACCAAGTACGTCGACGGCATCAAGCAGGACGACTGGACGGCCAACCAGGGCCTCGATGCCCCGCGCCGCGCCCTCCAGGCCACCGCGGTCCTCTTCGGTGATGGCGACCAGGACGAGCGCCGTGAGATGTTCGTCAACTCCATCCAGGTCCGCGCCGGCAAGCTCAGCGACGCCGAGTGCTTCGCCCTCGGTGGCCCCTCGGCCTCCGGCATCCCGGCCAACATCCCGACCAGTACGGTGACCGGCCAGTGGGACTTCGAGTTCGGCGACCTCGGCGCCTCCATCGGCGCGCCGCTCGAGTACTTCGATGGGGCCGACGGCCTGACCAAGGCCGGCACGGCCTTCGGCCTCGCCAGCGAGCTGGGTGTCCCGGCGCTGCCGGGTGGCGACGCCCGCGTGATGAAGGTGCCGGGCGACCTGTCCAACAAGATCGGCTACATCATGGCCCACCGCATCAACCCCAATGGCGGCGGCGCGAAGGTCAACCAGTACACCATCGTGTACGACCTGTTCGTCGGCACCGCGGGCCCGGGAGCGGCCTCGCTGCTGCAGACCAGCTCGGCCGGCAACACCGACGACGGCGACCTGTTCTGGCAGGGCAGCAACTTCGGCCAGGGCGGCGGCGGCTACAACG
>JBIKMQ010000448.1:0-3179 GCA_044359215.1 Candidatus Chromulinivoraceae bacterium | reverse complement strand
TGGGCATCCCCGTGCTGCTGCACCTGCTCCTGCGCCAGCGCAATCCCCGCAAGCGCTTCAGCACCCTGCGCTTCTTCGAGGTCCAGGACACCCGGAGCACCGCCCGCCGGCGGCTGCGCAACCTGTGGCTGCTGCTGCTGCGGCTGCTGGTGTTCGCCCTCATCGTCCTGGCCTTCGCCCGCCCCTACCTGCCCGACGGATGGAACGGCAACCCCCGCCGGCCGCGGCGCGACGTGGTGATCCTGCTCGACCGCTCGATCAGCCTGCGGGCCCGCGAGGGCGGGACACCCCGGTGGACCTCCGCGCTGGCCGCGGCCGGACGGATCCTGGACGGGCTGGCGGCGGGCGACCGGGCGGCACTGGTCTCGGTGGGCGAACGGGCCGAGGTGCTCTCGGGCTTCGCGCCCCCCGACCGGGTGCGCGGTCTGCTGCAGGGACTGGCTCCCGGGGCCGGACGGGGCGACCTGGCCGGGGGATTCCGCGAGGCGCTCGACCTGGTGGGCGGCCTCGAGGCGCCGGGCTCGGCCTCGGTCGAGGTGATCGGCGACCTCCAGCGGTCGGGGGCCGATGGTCTGGCCACCGTGCCCCTGCCGCGCTGGCTGCCCGTCGGCTGGACGCGGGTCGGGTCGGCCGCGGTGCCCCCCAATGTGGCCGTCACCGACCTGCGGCCCTCCGCCGGCGACCCGGGCGCGCTGTCGATCACGCTCGCCAACCTCGGCGACACGCCGGTCGCCGACCGGGTCGCCCGATGCCTCGTCGACGGAAAGACCGTGGCGGAGATCCCGTTCGGCCGAGCGGCCGGGCAGTCGGCCACCGTCGAGTGGAGGCCACCCCGGCCGACCCCCGGATGGCACGAGATCGAGGTCCGGCTGAACGCACCCGACGCGTTGGCCGACGACGATGTCCGCCGGTTGACGCTGCAGGTGCCCGAGCCCGTCCGGGTCGCCGTCGTGGAGAACCGGAGCGGCGTGCGGTCGTTCGAGGAACAGGGCTTCTTCCTCGCCGCCGCGCTTGACCCCTTCCTGGGGGGCACCAACGCCGGACGGAACGGCTTCGTGGTGGAGGTGGTCCGGCCGGAGGCGCTGGCCGGGGTGCTCGGGCGGACCGGGGGGTCTCCGACACCCGGGGTGGTGCTGCTGCCCGCCCAGCGGGCGCTGCCCGCACCGGCGGTCGCCGCGCTCGGTGCATGGGTGGAGCGCGGCGGCGGCCTGCTGCTCTTCGGCGGCGAGGACCTCGAGCCCTCGCGCTTCAACGCGGAATTCGGCGGGCTCACCCCGGCCCGGCCGGGTGCCCCGGTGGCCTCCGCGGCCGAGGTGCCGTGGCGGATCGGGGTCTTCGACCGCGAGAGCCCGGTCTTCCGGCCGTTCGCCCGGGCCCGGGCCGGCGGGCCCGCCGTGGCCGAGTTCACGCGGCGGCATGCGCTCGAGGCGGTGCCTGGAGCAACCGTGCTCGCCCGCTTCGACGACACCCAACCCTTCCTGCTCGCACGGTCGGCGGGCGCAGGCCGGGTGCTCTTCGCCAACACCTCGGCCGACACGGCCTGGACCGACTGGCCCAAGCACAAGAGCTTCGTGCCCTGGGTCCACGCCTCGGTGTCATGGCTGGCCGATGGGGGCGCCGAGCGCCGGCCGCATGCACCGGAACCGCTGATGACCGGGACCGGGGCGGCGATCGCCCCGGCCGGCGACGGCGACCCGGGGCTGCAGCCCGTCCTGAGCGTTTCCCCGACGCCGGAAGGCCCCGTGCCGGAGGTCTCCCTGAGGGCCGATGGCACGGCCGTCTTCGAGGTGCCCCATGCCGGGATCTACCGCCTGGCCGACCCGGCCGGCACCGAACGCTGGCGACGGGCGGCCAACCCGCCCCCGGTCGAGTCCGACCTGGCCGCGCTCGACGCTTCCGCCGCGGCCGGCCTGCTGGCCCGGCGCACCGACGCCGAGTCCGACCTGCCGCCCGGCTGGTTCGGCAACGAGCCGGGCCGCCGCGAGTGGTGGCGCCTGCTGATGGGCGCCGCGCTGGCCGTCCTGCTCATCGAGACCGTCGTCGCCAACCGATCCACCCCATGAACCTCCCCGCCGACCAGGCCCGCGATCGACTCGCCCGGAACGCCGCCCGCAAGGATGCCGCACGCCGGCTCGGCCTCGCCGCCGCCACCGCCGCCGGCCTGCTGCTGGGCCTGCTGCTGGTGATGCTCCTGGACTACGGCCTCGGGCTGCCGACCGGGGTCCGGGTCGCCACCGGGGGCCTGCTGCTGGCCGCGCTGGCGGCCGGGTGGCGCCGGTGGCGGGCGGCGCGGCGGCACCGGACCTCGCTCAAGGAGGCGGCGCTGGACCTGGAATCGGCCCGGCCCGGCCTCGGGTGCGAGGTGTCGACGGCCTCCGAATACCTCTCGGGCCGCCGCACCCCCGGGGATCCCCACGAGTCGGAACTGGCCGAGGCCCTGAGCCTCCGGGCGGCGCGCGTGGCGTCGGACCAGGACGCGGTGGCGTACCGTCGTCGCCTCGGCCTTCCCGGGCTGCTCTTCGGCGGCGGCGTGCTGGCGGGCCTGCTGGGGTTCCTGGTGGTGGCACCGCAGTCGGGAATCGCGCTGCGGCGCGCCGTGGCGCCCTGGTCCGGGGCTCACTTCACCGGGCTGTCGGTGGAGCCGGCGGGCGGGGAGTTCCCCGTGGGCCACCGGCTCACCCTGACCAACCGCCTGTCGGGACGGATCCCGCGCTCGGTCGAGTTCCAGTGGCGGCAGGAGGGCCAGCCGGGCTGGCGCACCGAGACCGTGGGCGTGGCCTCGAACCTCCCGGTGGCCTTCCACAGCCTCCTGGTATCCACCTCGGGAACCTTCCGCATCCGCGCCGGCGACCACCTGTCGGCGGAATTCCCGCTCGTCGCGTACGTCCCGCCCGAGGTGTCTGCCCTCACGGTGCGGCTGGTGCCGCCGGCCTATTCCGGGTTGCCGGAACTGCGCCAGACCTCGCCGGCCATCACCGCGCTGCGGGGCACCCGCGCCCTCGTCGAGCTCGCGGCGAACGTGCCGCTGGGCCGGGCCGAGCTTCGGCTCACCAACGGCCCGGTGGTCGTGCTGGCGCCGGGCGCCTCGAACCTCTGGCGGGGCGAGCTGACCGTCGCGGTGGACACCGAGTACTCCATCGTGCTGGCCGACGTCCGGGGCCGGCCCGGCCCGGCGAACG
>JBIKMQ010000447.1:0-3183 GCA_044359215.1 Candidatus Chromulinivoraceae bacterium | reverse complement strand
CGCGCTCGCGCGCGAGGCGGATCGGGGATCGTGCTCTGGATCGAACGGCCCAGGCCGTCTGAGTGCGGCGAGGAGTTTTCGTCAGGAACAAGGCGGATCGGGGGTCGTGCTCTCGATCGAACGGCCCAGGCCGTCTGAGTGCGGCGAGGAGTTTTCGTCAGGAACAAGGCGGATCGGGGGTCGTGCTCTCGATCGACCGGCCCAGGCCGTCTGAGTGCGGCGAGGAGTTTTCGTCAGGAACAAGGCGGATCGGGGGTCGTGTACCCTCTGCGGTACTCGACCCCCGAGCCAACGCAGTAACTGGCGAAAAGGCCCGCCGCACTCAGATGGCCTGAGCGGCTGCGTGGGCGCTGGCCCATGCCCACTGGAAGTTGTAGCCGCCGAGCCAGCCGGTGACATCCACCACCTCGCCAATGAAGAACAAGCCCTTCACGTCCCGGCACTCCAGGGTTTTGGATGACAGGGCCGAGGTGTCCACGCCGCCCACCGTCACCTCCGCCTTGGGATAGCCTTCGTCGCCGTCGGGCTGCAGTTCCCAGCCCGAGAGTTGCGCCGCCAGGGTGTCGATCTCGCGCTGCGGCAGCTGGGCCAGCGGCCGCGGAGCCGCGTTCGGCCCGAGCCACGCCTGGACGAAGCGCTCCGGCAGCACTTGGCGCAGTGCCCACTTCAGGTCCTTGCCGCCGGTCCGGTGCGACATCAGGAACGCCTTCGCATCGACCCCGGGAAGCAAATTGATCCGGAACGCCTCGCGCGGCTGGAGCACGCTCGAGATTTGCAGGATCGAAGGCCCACTGAGCCCCCGGTGCGTGAACAGGGCGTTCTCGCGGAAGCGCGGCCGATCGCCGACCGCCCAGGTCTCGACATCGATCGACAAGCCACTCAATGCCGTGAACGCCGAGTAGCGGGTCGCCGGCAATGTCAGCGGCACCAACCCGGGACGCGGCTCCACCAGCGGCACCCCGAATTGCCGGGCGATGTGGTATCCCCAGGGCGTCGCGCCCAGCTTGGGAAAAGACAGCCCCCCGGTGGCGATGACCAGCGAGTCGGCCGTGCGCTCACCCAGCGAGGTGCGGATCCGCCACCCGCCTTCCGGGACGCGCTCCACGCCCTCCACCTTGCAGTTCACCGTGATCCGCACCCCGGCATCCCCGCACTCCTGCTCCAGTAGTTGCAGGATCTGCTTCGAGCTCTGGTCGCAGAACAACTGCCCCAGCTTCTTCTCATGCCAGGCGATGCCATGACGCTCGACCAGCGCCAGGAAGTCCGACGGCGTGAACCGGGCCATCGACGACTTCAGGAAGTGCGGGCTGCCCGAGGTGACGTAGTTGGCCGCCGTCGCGCCGAGGTTGGTGAAATTGCAGCGCCCGCCGCCGGAGATCAGGATCTTGTTGCCCGGCCGCGGATTATGTTCCAGCACCTCCACACGCCGCCCGCGCAGGCCCGCCGACCGGGCGCAGAACAGCCCCGCCGCTCCTCCCCCGACCACCACCGCATCCCAGTGTTCGCTCATTGCATGGAACGGCCGTTTGCGCCGAACACCGATGAAATCCCAACGCCGCCCAGGAAGGCGAACCCGGAGTTGGCGCCCAAATTCCTGCAACCCGGGCAACCCGGGCAACCCGGGCAACGGCTGTCCTTCCGCTGCGCCTCGACCGCGACGAACGCCATCGCCCTCAGCCCCACGGCCTTCGATGGCCTTGCCGGCTTGGCCGGATGATCCGGCGCGACGAAATGGCTCCGGGCCGTTGCATTCTGATCGGATGGCCCTTCAGCGGCTGAACGGCTCGGCCTCGGTCGGGCTGGCTTCGGCCCCGCAATAGAGGCACACCGGGCGATTGCCGATGATCTTCCGGCCGCAGTGGGTGCAGTCGGGCGCGACCGTCTCGTTGGCCACCTTGCCGTCAAGCCGGCCGTCCCGCAGGTCGATCTCGTTGACCCGCCTCACGAGTTCCGCGTCGGTGTAGCCGTGCTTCTCCTTGAGGATCGTCCACAACGCCTCGGTGAGCATGAAGAGCTTCTCCACGTCGCACTGCATCAACTCGCCCTGTCGGCGGGCCTCGGCCGCGGTCCGGGTGGCGGAGTCGCCGACGGCGTTGGCGCGCCGTGCCATGCTGTGGATGGCGCTGGCGAAAATCAGATCCTCGATCATGGGTGTATTTCCTGGGTCCAAGCCGCTCTGCCGGTCCGCGAGCTTCCTTCCGGAGCCCCACCAGCCTCGGGAGGTTGCATGGTTCCGACCGTCCGGCCAAGAGCCGCGTTGTGGGGTCGATCGTTGCCGGTTGTGCCCATCGTGAGGCCCCCGTTTGTCTGCGGATCTCGGTTCACGGGGTCTTGAGCGTGTCGCCATCGTACCAGACCCGGACGACCTGAAACAGATAGGTCCCCAACAGATGCCTGGTGTTGATGACCTGCGAGGTGTCCTTGACCTCGGGAAGGTTTGGCAGCACGACGGTCTCCACATTCAAGACCGCCACACCGGAATCTCGAATCCAGGCGTTGGCACGATCAATCGCCTCGGAAAACGTCTCGAAACCTGTTGAGAACACCGCGTGGTCCCGCGCCCTTGGGATGAAGTCTTTGCATCGAATCAGCATGGGGTTGTTTCCGGGTTGAGGCCTTGTGTTTCGTGCCGTGTCGCGGTTGACATCACGTGGTCGGATCAGTCGAACCCAAACTTTGGGAGATCAACCACGCGTGTCGTGAGTTGGATCGGGCGAACAAGTCGCCAAGCTGCACATAATACGCGATCTCCAAGGCGGCGATGCCGATCGCGACCCAGGGTGCGTCGGAACCATCGCGTCCGAATCCGAAGGCACCGAGGACCAGCCCAAATGCACCCATCCACAGGAACATGCGAACGGTGACCACCCAGCCCAGGCAAAAGTACTTGTAGAAGAACTCGTTGCCGTAGGTGCCGAGGTTCCGCTCCTTGAGGTGCAGCAGCCCGAACACGGTGATGACCACGGAAGCCACTCTTCCGCCGACACTCCAGACACCGGGCTGTCCGAAACCGAAAATCCAAAGGGCAGCCGTCACCGTCGTGGAGGCCATGAAATAGGGGCCCACCTCGGAGGCTTGGAACCTTCCGCTCTTGAATTGGTGAACCAGAGGGGTCGCGGAAACAAATTGCATGGTGGTGTTTTTTTAGGGGTGGCGGTTTCCGTGGTTGCCATCGCATCTGCG
>JBIKMQ010000446.1:0-3185 GCA_044359215.1 Candidatus Chromulinivoraceae bacterium | reverse complement strand
TGGCCCCCGACGTGATCGTCTACACCGACGTCAACGGCGACCGGAAGTTCGATCCCGCCGTGGACAAGCGCGAGGTGATCCTGAGCGGGTTCCACGGCAAGAGCCACGACCACACCATCCACAGCGTCACCGTGGGGCCCGATGGCCAGTGGTACTGGAATGCCGGCAACTGCGGGGCGATGTTCACCGACCGCTCGGGCAAGACCTTCCGCATCGGCAGCGCCTACAACCCGGGCGGACCGGAGCTGGGCTGGCACCCGACGCAACTCGCCGGCCAGAAGAGCGACGACGGCCACGTGTGGATCGGCGGGTTCGCCGCACGCATGAACCCCGACGGGTCGGGCGTGCACATCATCGGCCACAACTTCCGCAACAGCTACGAGCAGACGGTCACCTCCTACGGCGACGTCTTCCAGAACGACAACGACGATCCTCCCGCCTGCCGCACGGCCTTCCTGATGGAGTACGGCAACGCCGGGTTCTGTTCGCTCGACGGGCAGCGCTCGTGGGGCGCCGACCGCCGTCCCGGCCAAAGCACGCCGGTGGCCGAGTGGCGCCAGGAAGACCCGGGCTCGATGCCCGCGGGCGACGTGTACGGCGGCGGGTCTCCCACGGGCATCACGTTCTATGAAGACGGAGCCCTGGGCCGGAAGTACCGAGGCCTGCTGCTGAGCTGCGAGCCCGGTCGCAATGTCGTCTTCGGCTACCTGCCCAAGCCTGACGGGGCCAACTTCAAGCTCGAGCGGTTCAACTTCCTGACCAGCAACGCCGAGGGGAATTACTCGGGCACCGACTTCAAGGGCGGCAGCCGGGGCGAGCAGACCCTCAAGGTCATGTTCCGGCCGAGCGATGTCGCCGTCGGCCCGGATGGAGCGATCTATGTGACCGACTGGTTCGACGCCCGTGTCGGCGGACATGCCGACTGGGATGACACCACCTCCGGCACCATCTACCGCATCGCGCCCAAGGGGTTCCGCTCCAAGGTGCCGGCCGCCCGGTTCGACACCCTCGATGGCGCCTTGGCCGCCCTCAAGAGCCCGTCGGTCAACCTCCGCGGCACGGCCCAGGAGGCCGTCCTCAAGCATGGCGACAAGGCCGTGAAGCCCCTGGTGGGCCTGCTCAAGGATGAGAACGCCTTCGTCCGCGCGCGCGCCGTCTGGTTGCTGGCGCGACTCGGCAAGGCCGGCCAGAAACCGGTCGAGGCCCTCCTGAAGGATCCGGATCCGCAGATGCGCATCGTGGCCTTCCGGGCGCTGCACCGGACCCGCAAGGCGCTGCCGGCGCAGGCGACCGCGCTGGCCAAGGACGCCTCCCCGGCGGTCCGCCGCGAGGTGGCCCTCGCGTTGCGCGACCTGCCGCTGGAGCAGACCCAAGACCTTTTCCTGGCCCTGGCCCGGGGCATCGACGGCTCCGACCGCACGCTGCTCGAGGCCTGGGGAGCCGGGGCCGCCGGGCATGAATCGGCCCTCTACGACCGCGTCAAGCCGGTGCTCAACGATCCCGACCCGCTCCGGTGGTCGCCCGGGTTCGCCGCCCTCGCCTGGCGCCTGCACCCGCCTCAATCCATCGGGGATTTCCGTACCCGGGCGTTGTCCAAGAATCTGGACCTCACGGCCCGCAAGGCCGCCGTGACGGCCATCGGCTTCAACACGGTGCCGGCCGCCTCGGCCGCCATGCTGGAAGTCGCCGCCCAGGCCGAGGGCGTGGTGAAGGCCGAGGCCACCTGGTGGCTCATGAACCGCAAGGACAACGTCTGGAAGGACCACGGTCTGGCCGCGTCGCTCAAGGCCCGCGGGATCTACGACCCGGATTCGGTCGAGCTCATCTCGGCGACCATCCCGCCGGCCGAGAAGCCCTCCTTCACGGTGGCTGACGTGGCCGCGCTCAACGGCTCCGCCGCCCGGGGCCAGGAGCGGTTCAACACCTTCTGCGCGAGTTGCCACCGGGTGGGCGACTCCGGCGTGGAATACGCCCCGAACCTCACCGGCTGGGCCAGGCGCCAGACCGCCGAGGTGTTCTTCAACTCGGTCATCAACCCCAGCGCCGACATTGCCAGCGGGTTCAACGGCACGGTGCTCAAGGCCAAGGACGGCACCGAGATCCATGGCGTGGTGATCAGCGAGGGCGATCCGGTCGTCATCCAGAGCGCGGCCGGCGTGGTGCAGTCGGTGCCGAAGAACCGGATCGCCGAGCGCAAGGGCCTGGGCCGCTCGCTCATGATGAGCGCCGACCAGTTGGGCCTGAAGGCCCAGGATCTGGCGGACCTCCACGCCTTCCTGAAGACCTGGTAGTCGTCCACGGGCTCCAGCCCGTCCGAACCCGTGCCGCCGTCGCTGGGGAATCCCCTGGCGACGGCGGTCGGCTTTCTCGTCAGACTCACGTTCCCGTGCATCTCGCCCTGAGCTCGCCCGAGACCCTGCCGTTCCTGCGGGAGGAATTGGCCCGTGCGCTCCCAAGTCCGATGCTCGAGTCCCACGGCGACTCCGTGTTGATGCTCAAGACCCCGGGCTCATGGCCTGAGACGCGCGTGGCGATGGGCCCGGCGGCCTTCGCCCGCCAATGGCTGCCGCAGGCGCGGGCCTTCCCGGTGCCCTCCATCCGGGTGGCGGCCGAGGCCCTGGTCACCGAGTTGATCGGGACGCTGCCGGACGGGGCCCCCTGGCGTCTCCACATCGAGCCCAGGCTCGGGGTGGCCGAGGCGGGGCGGCACCGCTGCGACCTCATCCGCGAGGCCGTGGTGGAGCAATTGCGCAAGCGCCGGCGCTCGTTGCTCAAGGGCCTGGAGGCCGTGCCCAAGGCGACCGCGGTCGATCCTGTCGGAGCCTGTCCCTCGATCCGCGGAGCCTGTCCCTTGTTCGAGGCGCAGGAGTCGCTGGTGCAACTGCTGCTGGTGTCTCCGGAGATGGCCTTCCTGTCGGTCCTGGTGGCCCCGGAGCCTGCCCGGTCGCTGGGGTGGATCAGCCCGTTCGCCTCCGGCGAGGTGCCGGTGGCCGTGGACAAGGCCGCCCCCAGCCGGGCCTTTGCCAAGCTCGCCGAATCGGAGCTGCGCATGGGTCGAAGGATCGCGGCGGGAGAAACCTGCGTGGACCTCGGGGCGTCCCCGGGAAGCTGGACCTACCAGCCCGTGCAACGCGGGGCCCGGGTCGTCGCCGTGGATCGGTCGCCGCTGCGCGAGGACCTCATGC
>JBIKMQ010000445.1:0-3187 GCA_044359215.1 Candidatus Chromulinivoraceae bacterium | reverse complement strand
CCGGCGTTCGAGGCCCGAGCCCCCCCCCGAGCGTTCCGCCGGTGAGATGATCGGGCGTTACCGGCTGGTCCGGAGGATCGGCTCCGGGGGATGTGGTGTCGTCTACCTGGCCGGCCAGGACGAACCGATCCGCCGGCTCGTGGCGCTGAAGGTGATCCGGCAGGGCCTCGACACCGAGCAGGTGGTGGCGCGCTTCGAGGCCGAGCGCCAGGCGCTGGCGATGATGGACCATCCATGCATCGCCAAGGTGTTCGATGCCGGCACCACCGAGAGCGGCAGCCCGTTCTTCGTGATGGAGTTCGTGGACGGGCAACCCATCACCACCTTCTGCGACACGCACAGTCTGCCCACTTCGGCGCGCCTGGAACTGTTCTCGCAGGTGTGCCTGGCGATGCAGCACGCCCACCAGAAGGGGGTGATCCACCGCGACCTGAAGCCGTCCAACATCCTCGTGGCCATGCGCGATGGGGTGCCGACCCCGAAGGTGATCGACTTCGGCATCGCCAAGGCCACCCAGGGACGCCTGACCGACCGGACCCTGGTCACCAGCCTCGAGCAGTTCCTCGGCACGCCCGCCTACATGAGCCCGGAGCAGGCCGAGTGGCGCGGCTTCGACATCGACACCCGCAGCGACGTCTATTCCCTCGGCGTCGTCCTGTATGAACTGCTGACCGGCCGCCCGCCCTACGAGAACCAGACCCTCCTGAAGGCCGGCATCGACGAGGTGCGCCGCATCATCCGCGAGGTGGATCCTCCCCGACCCTCGACGCGCGTCTCGTCCCTTGACGAGGGGGACCGGACCCGGGTGGCCCGGTTGCGTCGCTCGGCCGCACCGCATCTCCAGACCATCCTCCGGGGCGACCTCGACTGCATCGTGATGCGGTGCCTGGAGAAGGACCGGGAACGCCGCTACGGGACGGCCACCGAACTGGCTGACGACCTGCGTCGCCACCTGCGTCGTGAACCCGTCGTGGCCCGGCCGCCCGACCTCGGCTACCGCGCACGGCGCTTCGTCGTGCGCCACCGGTTCGCGTGCGCGAGTGCCGCGGCGGTGGTTCTCTCGCTGGCCATGGGCGCCGTGACCGCCACCTGGCAGGCGGTGCGCGCGGTCCGGGCCGAGCGACGGGCCGTCTCCGACCGCGACGCCGCCGTTGCGGCCAGCCGCGCCGAGAAGCGTGCCCTCGACGACGCCCGGCGCCGGCAGGCGCAGGCCGAGGACCTGCTCGGATTCATGCTCGGGGATTTCCGGGCCGGACTCGGCCGCATCGGCCGACTGGACCTGCTGGATGCCGTGGGCGACAAGGCCATGGCACACTTCGCCGAGCTCGATCCGGCCGACCTGACCGACACGGTCCTGTCGCGGCACTGCCGGACCCTCACCCAGATCGGCGAGATCCGGCTCGACCAGAGCCGCCATTCCGACGCCCTCGCCTCCTTCGAGTCGGCCCACCGTCGGGCCACCAACCTGGTCCAACGGCAGCCCCGCAACGCCGACTTCCTCTTCGAGAGGGCCCAGACCGAATACTGGCTGGGCGTGGTGGCCCGCGAGCAGGGCGATCTCCGCCTCGCCCACGCCTGGCTCAGCCGGTACCGCGATTCGGCCGTGGTGCTGGGGGATCTCGAGGGACCGACCGAGCGGGCCACCTCGGAGCGCCTGTACGGCGTCCACAATCTGGCTGTCCTGGAGTTCGACCGGGGCAACCTGTCGGCCGCCCGTGCGGGGTTCCTGGCCAAGCAGGAGCAACTGGCGACCGCGGCCGCCGCCAGGCCCGAGGACCGGGACCTGGCCTCCGAGTTCGACGAGTCCGGCATCTGGCTCTCGAGGGTGGACGAGGCCGACGGCCTCTATGCCAGCGCCCTCGAGAGACGCCAGGGCTGCCTGGCGCGGGTCGAGGCGCTTCGGGCCGTCGATGCCAAGGATCCGGCCCTTCGCTTCCGTTCGGCACGGTACCGGGCGATGGTCGCCCTGGCGCTCGGGTTGTCGGGCCGTGCCTCGGAGGCCTCCGAGGGTCTCGAGCTCGCCCAGTCCCAGCTCGATTCGCTGGTGGTCTCGGATCCCGCCAACCAGTACTGGAGAAGCTTCGCCCTGACCGTGGCCCTGTCCCGGGCCGAGTGGCTCATCGCCGACGGCAAGACTGATGCGGCGGGAGCCATCCTCCGCCCGACGGTGGAGCAGCTCTCGGCCATGGCGGCCGCGGAGCCCAGGTCGGTCGAGGCCGGCGCGGATCTCGCCAGGGCCCTTCGGCTCGAGGCCGAGCGTGTGGTCGCGGTCGCTCCCGCCGAGGCGGCGCGCCTGGCCTCCCAGGCGGAGTCCATCCTCGGGCGGCTCACCGCCCGGCAAGGCTCGGACGCCCGGCTGCTTTGGGAGTCGGCCCGTGTCCAGTTGTTCCTGCACCGCCAGGAGGCCGCCACCGGACGGCTCGATCCGGCTCGTCCCCGGGGGCGTCGGCTGATCGAGGGACTCACGCGCCGCATCGCGGTCTCGCCGAACGATTGGCGCATCCTGGTGCCGTTGGCCGAGGCCCTCCGGGTCGAGGGAAAATCGCGTCCGGCCCAGGTTTTGATCGATCGCCTGAAGGCCCTCGGGTTCCGCGCCCGCGATCCCAGGATCGCAGCGGCCCTCGGGCTCGACCCCTGAACATTTTTCCGACGGAAACCAAACCATATCACGCTCATGAACGACACATACACCGCCACCATCCTCATCTCCGGCATCCAATTCGTGCCGATGTCCGGCAACGTCCAGTCCACTCCGTGCACCGAGGCGGATCTGGCCCTCCAGCCACCGCCAAAGAGCCAGCCGCCCGGCATCTTCACCATGAAGGGCGAGGTGATCCTCGTGAGCGTTCCCGAGGGGTTTTCGGGCAAGGTCGTGCTGAATTTCACGCTGCCGGATGCCCGATACACCCTCCTCGGCCTGGCATTCCTGCCTTCCGCCGACGGGGTAGGGATCGATGAATTCCCCGCGGTGTCACTCAGCCGGAACGAGGGGGCAAGCAACCTCGCGGTCACCGATGACTACCTCAAGGCCGACGACGACATCCTCTTCGACTTCCTTATTCTGGTGCAGGATGTCGGCAGCGGGGACATCGGGGCCATCGATCCGATGATCCGGTCGCGCATCAACTGAGTCCCGTCGTCGCGGCCGGGCCCCTCGGTGCGCGGGGGGACCGGCGCCTCCGGTCGA
>JBIKMQ010000444.1:0-3201 GCA_044359215.1 Candidatus Chromulinivoraceae bacterium | reverse complement strand
ACCTCCGCCTCCGGGGCCCGGCAGTCCGCCCCCGCCCCAGGACCGGACCAGCAGCAACGCCACGACGGCCGAGGCCATCATCAGCAACGACACCGCCACCGCGGCCTCCAGCCGGCCGACGGACAACTCCAGGAAGACCGTGGTGGGCAGGACCTCGGTCTTCAGGCGCGTGGCCCCGGAAAAGACCAGGATGGGCCCGAACTCGCCGAGCGCCCTGGCCCACGCCAGGGTGGCCGCGGTCAGCACCCCGGACTTCGCCGAGGGCAACACGACCCGCCAGAAGGCCTGCGAGCGGCTGCAGCCCAGCGTCAGGGCCACCTGTTCCTGGCGGGGGTTGATCTGGGCGAAGGTGTTGCGCAGCGTGCGCACCGCGAAGGCGCAGGCCACCATGAACTGGGCGAGGATGACCGAGGGCACGGCGTAGGTGACGGGGAAGACCCGCTCCAGCGCCCGGAACGGCGGGGTCTGGAAGAGGATGAGCAGGCTCAGCCCGATGACCAGCGGCGGCAGCACGATGGGGATGTCCAGCAGCGCGTCGAGCAGGGTCCGTCCAGGAAATTCGAAGCGGGACAGCAGGTAGCCGATGGGCACGGCCACCCAGAGCGACAGCAGGGTCGTCAGGGTGCAGCTCAGCAGACTCAGGCGGATCGCGTAGCGGATCTCCGGCGAGCCCAGGGCCCGCCAAAGGTGGCCGGGCGTGGTGTAGAACAGGTCGGCGACGACCATCGCCACCAGCAGGACCACGTAGGTGCCCCCCAGCACGGCCATCGCCGCGAGGAAACGCCGGTCCCGCCCGCGCGGGATCATGGGTCCGGGACCCGGGGTCATGGGACGGGCTCCTCCACCTGGAACCCCGAGGCCTGGAAGCGCTCCCGCGACCGCGGCGACTCCAGCGCCCGGAGCAGCCGGGTCATCAGTTGGGCATGGTCGGAGCCGCGGCCCACGGCGTAGGGCTGGATGGCCATGGTGCCCGGACCGGAGAGGGGCACGACCTCCACCGAGTCGGCCACGGCGGCCGCGTTGGCGGCGTAGACCAGGGCGACATCCAGCGCCCCGGAGCGGAGCTGGTTGATGAGCAGGTCGCCGGTCGGGGCCTGGACGGCGAGGTGGCCCTTCACCGAATCCCACAGTCCCCGCGCGCGCAGCAACCCCACGCTCAGGGCCCCGAGGGCGCTCTGGTCCTCGTGGCACAGGCCCACCTTCAGGGGGCTGCGGGCCAGGTCGGACAGGTCGGCGACCCGGTGCGGGTTGCCCTTGCGCACGGCCAGCACCAGCGGGGTGCGGGCCAGCGACACCGCCGGCTGGAACCCGGGCTGGACCGTCTCCATGAAGGACACATCGCAGGCGAAGTAGGCATCCGGGCGCTGGCCCGAGCGGATCTGGGCCGTGAGGATGCCGCAGCCGTTGTAGACCCGGGTGATCTCGACGCCCTCCCGGGCCTCGAACTCGCGCAAGGTGGGCTCGGCCGCCTGCCGGTTCACCGAGCCGCTGTAGAGCACCACCGAGGGGCGCAGGGCCCAGACGTCGCCGGCCACCACCTCGAAGCCGGCCTCGCGGAACCGCCGCAACCCCCGGTCGCGGGCGCCGAGATGACGGGCCAAACGCAGGGCCTCGGTGGGCTGGCGGCTCGCCCCGAGCACGGCGGCCGACACCTCGGACACGGCGCCGGCCAACTCCGGCACGGCCACCGCCTCGAGTTCCGGATACTGCACGAGCGTGGTGTCCCAGACGATGCCGGCATCCACGGCCCCGAGCTTCACGTCGTTGGCCACGTCGTTGACGGTGGGCTTGAACACCAGTGCCCGTGCCGAGAGGTCGGGCCAGTCGCCGCTCCGGACGAGCGCCGCCCGGGCCACCGCCCCGATCGCGACCGAGTCGGGATTGCCCAGGCTCACCCGGACACCGATCCGAAGGAGGTCGCGGACCGACCGGAGGCCCTTGGGATTGCCCCGGGCCACCGCGACCACGGCCCGCATCCGGGCCAGCGGGATCACCTCGGCCAGCAACCCGTTGGAACGGCCCGCGTCGATGAAGCTGGAGTCGCCGGGAACGAACAGGTCGCCGGAACGGGCGACGCGCAGATTGCTGAGCAACGTGCCCGACCCTCCGTACTGGATCTGCACCGGGACGCCGCGCTCGCGGCCGTAGTCGTCCACGGCGGCCTCCACGGCCGGGCGCAGGCCGGCGGCGCAGTACACCACCAAGGGTTCCCGGACGGGCGCCTCGGCCGGCGGCCGCTGATTCCAGACCAGCAGGGCCACCAGCAGGAGAATGGCCAGCAGCGAGCCCCAGACCACTGGTCGCGACGGATTCATGCCGGACGCCCTCCGCGCCCCTCCGGTCTCCGCCCCGGTCCTGAAACCCGTCGATGCATGCGCCCCGACGGTCGCCGGAAGCGGCTGCCCGATTCAACCCCGCAGCCGCACGGACACCGGAACGTCACCCGCGAAACCTCGGGGCTGCCGCAGGGGTCGCCCAAGCCGCCCGGGACCGGATCAGTCCAGCTTGCGGATGCGGATGTTCCGGAAGGCGACCGCACCGTGGTCGCCCTGGAGGAGGATCGGCCCGGGCCGGTCGACCTGGTCGTCCAACTGGCCGCCGGTGCCTTTCGGGCTGACGACCCCGTCGTGCACCTTCACGCCATTGAGAGTCACGGTGATCTTCTGCCCGACGATCCGGGCCTCGACCGTCTGCCACTGGCCGGCCTTGCGCGAGGCGAAGAGCGACGGGGCCTGCAGGTTGTAGATCGCCCCGTTGCCGCCGTTGGACGCCTTGGCGGACTTCACGTCGTCGAGGATCTGGATCTCGTGCCGCCCGCGCAGGTAGAGCCCGGAGTTGGACTTAGGGGCCACCTGGTATTCGTAGCGGATGACGAAGTCCTTGAAGGTCTCCTCGGTGAGCAGGTCGGTGCCGTGCTCGGTGAAATTGCCCTCGCGGTCCACCTTGAGCACGTTGCAGAGCATGCCGTTCTGGACACTCCACGACTTCATGCCGTCGTCCCGGCGATACTTCCACCCCTTCATCGAGGTTCCGTCGAAGAGCGGCTTGAAGCCCGCCTTCTTCTCGGCCGCGCTCAGCACGGCGGAGGTGTCGGTCACCGCGCCGCTGCCCTTGGCAAGGCCCAGGCCCCAGCGGATGCCGCCCAGGATGTGCTTCTGGTAGGCGGCACTGGTCCACACATCCTCGCGATGGCCCAGCGAG
>JBIKMQ010000443.1:0-3212 GCA_044359215.1 Candidatus Chromulinivoraceae bacterium | reverse complement strand
CCGTGCCCGCCTCGATGTTCAGCACCGCGTTGCTCATCACGTAGGTGAACCCCGTGAGGATGTAGGTGTTGGTAGCCACCCACGTCTGGGTGCCGTAGAGGTGACCTGTGACGAGGTTGGTCGCGGCGCTCGCCCGGGTGGCGAGCAACGCACAGAGGAGGGTGATCCAGAGGAGGCACCCTGCGGGAATCCGTCGAGTTTTCATGGGTAATGTGGGCCGGGCGCGGTGCCTTGATTCGACTGCATGGCAGCGACCGACTTGGAACCCTTGGACCTTCGTGTGACAACCGGATGACGGTTCGATGGTATTCCGGTGAAGTCCCGCCGGAAGACCGGTTCAACGTGGAGCTCCGCGATGCCCCCGTCCCGCGTGGAATGGGGGTCGCGCTCCGGCATCCCGATTCAACCCGGCGTCGGGCAGGCAACATCGGGGTGACACACGGTTTCAGGCTTGGATCTGCCACCCGCCCCGTCTAGCAGACTGGACGAACACCTAGGTTCCTCCCGGCCTCCCCTGATGAAATACCACGCAATCTGGATTTCAGACCTCCATCTTGGAAGCCGGCATAGTCAGGCCGGCCTGCTGCTGGACTTTCTGCACCAGAACGAGTGCAAGAACCTCTATCTGGTCGGCGACATCATCGATGGCTGGGAACTGAGGCGGCGCTGGCTCTGGAGCACCGAGGCCAACACGGTGATCCAGAAGATCCTGAGGATGAACCGCAAGCGCACCCGGGTCACCTACGTGTTCGGGAACCACGACGAGTTCATGGCCCAGTTCCTCGGGCTCAACCTGGGCGGCGTGCGCCTGGTCGAGCGGGTGGTGCATGAGGGCGTCGACGGGCGGAAATACCTGGTCCTCCACGGTCACCAGCTCGACGGTCTGGTTCTCTTCAACCGCCTGCTTGAACGACTCGGCGCGCGCCTGTACGACGCCATCCTGGAGTTCAACCTGCACTTCAACCGCCTCCGGCGGCGCCTCGGCTTCGGATACTGGTCGGTGGCGGCCTACCTGAAATTCCAGGCCAAGGGTGCCGTGCGCTACGTCACGCAGTACGAGGAGGCGATGGTGCATCTGGCCCGGCAATCCGGGGTCGAGGGCGTCATCTGCGGGCACATCCACCGGGCGGAAATCCGCACGGTCCAGGGGTTCGAGTACCTCAACTGCGGCGACTGGGTGGAGAGCTGCACGGCGCTGGCCGAGGATTTCGACGGAAACATCCATCTGCTGAAACTGCATGAATCTGGTGTTCGTGGTGCCGCCGGAAACCCGGGGGGCGATGGTGCAGGCGAGAGCCGTGCACGCATGGTGCCGACGGAACGCT
This sequence comes from Candidatus Chromulinivoraceae bacterium, assembly GCA_044359215.1. Taxonomy (GTDB): domain Bacteria; phylum Verrucomicrobiota; class Verrucomicrobiia; order Limisphaerales; family UBA9464; genus SXXZ01. Next base: position 1,887 of record JBIKMQ010000443.1, on the reverse strand, counting down.
CACCGAGTCGTGCGGGTGCTGCTGGCCCGGACCGACTGCGAGAGCCCGTCCCCGCGGATCTCCCGGGACTTTGAGGCGCCCACCGAGACGATTCCCGGCGCCGGCGTCCCCATCCGCATCGATCGTCACCCGTCGGCCCTCCGGTGGTTCCTGGATTGCCTGGGCCGCCGCCGGATCCTGGGCGCCGGACTGGCGGCGATCGACCGGGCCATCGCCTCGGACGGCGCGGAGGCCGTCGTGAGCTTCATGGAACCCGTGGCGGCCTGGCACCGGGCGACCCGGTTCAGCCGGGTGCCGCTCCTGAGCATCGGCCATGGGCTCCGCCTTGCGCATCCCGAGAGGCCCCGATCCCGGAGGACGCCGGCCGACATCCACCGGATGGCCCGAAGGGCAAGGTGGTGCTCCTTCGGGGGGCTCCGCCACGCCCTGTCATTCCAACCGCTCGGGAACCATCCCGACGAGGGCTGGTTCGCAGGCCCGCCGCTGCTCGACAGCCCGACCGAGCACCGGCCGGAAACCCCCGGGGAGGGCCTCGTGATCCGGATGGCACGGGCCGATCAGCGACCGGAGGTCGAACGGTGGCACCTTCAGCACCCCGGGGTGTCGATCGACTGCTTCTATGACCGCTCGGAAACCGTGGGGAGCGAGGTCGTGGGCACCACCCTGCGCTTCCACCCCCTGGACCGGGAACACCAGCGGCGGTGCATGGCCCGGTGCGCGGGGATCGTGCTCGACGGCGGTCCGGAGGACCTGGCCGAGGCGGCCTGCCTGGGCAAACCGCTCCTGCACTGGCTGGGCAGGAGCCACCCGGAGTCCCTCGAGCTGGCCCTCGACGTGGAACGTGCCGGCGTCGGCCTGCGGATGACCCATTTCAACCCGGGTCGCCTCCCGCAGGCGATGCCGACCGGGACGGAGGCGTTCCGGCGATGGATGGGACAGTCGGACGAACGCCTCGGGGCGGCCTTCGGGCACCTGCAACGTCAGGCCTCAGGAACCCGGTGACCCCGCCTGGATCGTCGGCGACACGGGGAGACACCGCTCCAGCAGGACCGCACGCGAGGGCTCCCAGGCGGCATGCTCGTGGAAGCTCGCCGGGGGGAAGGCGCTCCGGCCCCTCGGGTTCACGTAGGCCACCCACACCGGATGCCCATCGTCGCGTCGTCCCAGCCGCCCGGCGACCTCGTCGAGGGTGGGGCCGAGGAACGGATTGTAGAGGAAGGCCACCAGGGGCCCTCCGGGCGGTTCGTAACGGGCGGCGTCGAGGATCCGGATCTCCAGGGCAACACCGGGATGGCGCTCCCGGAGCCTCCGGAGGTTGCGATCGCAGGCCGCGGCGAGATCCGGCGAGACCTCCACCCCCACCAGGCGAGTGAACCCGGCGAGCATTCCGACCGCCAACCCGCGTCCCTTGCCGCAACCATAGTCGACAAAGGTCGCCTGCGACCGCACGCCGGCCGGGATCCCCAGCAGCACCTCCCGGGCAAGCCACGGATCCACCCCCTGGTACTGCACAGAATCCGCCGATCGGAACCCCGCCTGATCCTCGGTGGCCTCGACCTCGCGGGGCATGAACGCCTCGAGGCCATGCTTCCGGTCGAAGGTCCACTGGGAGACCAGGTCGCCCAGACCAGCAACCAGACCACGCTGTCGGGCTGAAACAAGGGCCATCGCCCCGTATTTGCGCAGGATCCCCGGCCACGAACCACCACTTCGGAGTGACATCGGCCAATTGAGGACCGGCCATGAATCCATCCGGCTTCGACGGGGTGACATTCCCGCGTCGAGGCCTCCGACCCGTTGCCGTGCCGGCCCGATGCGCGATAGGCTGCCCGGTGGAGATCGCATGAGAAGCTTGGCGCAATGGACGACGGAGACGCTCTTCGAATA
>JBIKMQ010000442.1:0-3224 GCA_044359215.1 Candidatus Chromulinivoraceae bacterium | reverse complement strand
TTGGGCTTGGGCTCGACTCGATCACCGTCTCCTGGCGGAACATCGCACGGAACAGGGGGCCGCGCTTCACCAGGTCGAAGAACGACACGTAGGCCATGAAGCTGAGCAGCACGAGGGCGAAGGCCGAGGTGGCGATTTCCTGGAAGCGGGGGGCGACCCGCCGCCGGGTGACGAGTTCAAAGAGCGCCAGCGTGATGTGCCCGCCATCGAGGACCGGGATGGGCATCAGGTTGATGATCGCCAGGTTGACGTTGAGCAGCACCAGGAAGCTCAGCGCCAGGCGGATGTCCGTGTTCACGTCGGCCGCGAGCTTGCCGAAGATCCCGACCGGTCCACTCATGTCCTTGGCTCCGATGCCGGTCTCCTTGGAGTGCACCAGCGCGCCGATGAGTTCCCCCATCTGGACGACCACCCCGGAGATCTGTTCCCAGGGGGTCGGTCCCGGCCGCTGGACCTGGTAGGTGATGACCCGGCTCGAGGCAATGCTCACCCCGATGCGGCCCTTGCCTGTGGTGGGGTCGGTCTTGGGCGTCACGGTGAGCTTCAGGCGCTGGTCTCCCCGCCGCACCTCGACCTCGGAGGGCTTGCCGGTGCGCTGCTGGATGAGGTCGACCAATTGACCCTGTCCGAGGATGGGCACGCCGCCGAAGGCGATGAACTCGTCGCCCACCCGGAGGCCTGCCTCCTCGGCCGACCCGCCCGGCGAGAGCCCCATCACCGCCGGGTGATCCCGGGGGTCGAGGTTGAGCAGCTTGAGGCCGAAGGTCGGGTTGACGGTGGCGGTCAGGAGGACGTTGGTCACCGAGTCGCCTCGGCTGATCCCGACCGGGATGTTGGTCGACCGGGCCAGGATCGTGAAGCGTTGCACCTCCTGCCAGTTCTTCACCGTCCGCCCGTCGACGCGGACGATCCGGTCGCCCTCGCGGATGCCCAGGCGTTCTTCCGCCGAGCCCGGCTCGACGTACCCGATCACCGGCGGGTTGACCGGCACCGGGAGCCCGACGGCCCAGATCACCGTCGCGATCGCCAGGGCGAAGAGCAGGTTCATGACCGGGCCGGCGAGCGCCACCCAGATCCGCGACCAGGGAGAGGCCGGGGCGATCGCCGGATCGGCGGTCCCCTCGATGGCCTCGGAGGTGAGCATCTGGGGCAGCTTGACGAAGCCGCCGGCGGGGATCCATCGCAGGGCCCATTCGACGCCCTGGCGATCCCTCCACCCGAGGATCTTCGGCCCGAAGCCGATGGAAAAGCCCAGCACCACCATGCGGCGCAGGCGGGCCATCCAGAAGTGGCCGTACTCGTGCACGAAGACCGAGGCGCCGAAGAAGAACAGCACCGCGAGCACCACGTAGGCTTTGTGAAACAGGTCTCCGATCATGGATGGGCGTCAACGTAGGGACGGAGACCGGTCCGGGCAACCGCCCGCCCTCGAAAACCTTCGGGCCATCGATCCATCCCCGGTGGCGACTCGGAATCGTCGTTTGACGGTGCCGACCCTCCCGGACGATGGTCCCATCCGGGGGGCGGGATCGGAACCGGGCACCCCGGAGAGATCCCTATGTTCTTGATCGCCCTGAAGATGCTCCTTGGCGACCGCTCCAAGTACTGGATGCTGGTCGGAGGCTTGGCCTTCTCGTCCCTCCTGATGACCCAGCAGTACTTCGTCTTCCAGGGCCTGCTGTCGTGGACCACCAGCCACATGCGCAACATGCGCGCCTCGATCTGGGTGGTGGAGTCGCGGGTCGACCAGGTCAACGAGACCAAGGCCATGCGGGACACTGACGTGAACCGGGTGCGATCGGTCGATGGCGTGGACTTCGCCGTGCCGCTCTTCCAGGGCGTGCTCAAGGCCCGGACCACCGACGGGGCCGACAAGATGATCCAGATGATCGGCCTGCACGCCGGCACCCTCTATGGGCGGCCCGCACGCATGCTCGAGGGCGACATCGAGCAGTTGCGCCTGCCCAACAGCGTGGTCATCGACACCCTGGCCGCCGAGACCAACCGCCTTGGCGCCGGCATGGGCCGACCGCTCCGGGTCGGCGACACCTTCGAGATCAACGACCGCGAGGCGCGGGTCGTGGGCATCTGCCAGACCGAGCGGCATTTCTTCGGCTATCCCTACGTCTTCGCCAGCTACGACCAGGCGCTGCAGTACGCGCCACGCCAGCGCAAGATGCTCTCGATGATCCTGGCCGAGCCCAAGCCCGGCCTGGACACGGCGGAGGTGGCCCGGAGGATCTCGGCCGCCACGGGTCTCCGGGCCTTCACCGTGCCCCAGTTCGAGAAGGCCACCCTGAAGTGGGTCTGGACCAACACGGGCATCCCGATCTCCTTCCTGACCACGATCATCCTCGGCTTCGTGGTGGGCGTGGCGATCAGCGGACAGACCTTCTACTCCTTCGTGCTCGAGAACCTTCGCAACCTCGGGGCGCTCAAGGCCATGGGGGCCGGCAACGGCCTGCTGGCCGGCATGCTGCTGGTGCAGTCGCTGACGGTGGGCCTGATCGGCTTCGGCATCGGCATCGGCCTGACGGCCCTCTTCGGGCTGACCGTCGCCAAGGGGGGGCAGCCCCCCTTCAAGCTGGAGGTGCCCTTCCTGTTCCAGGCGATGGGCGGCGTGGTGCTCATCTGCGCGCTGGCCGCGCTCTTTGGCATCCGGCGGGTCGCGCGCCTGGAGCCGGCCATCGTCTTCCGTGGGTGACGCCCACCGCGTCCGACCAACGTCTGCCAAACCTTCCCCGATGGTATCCCACGAACCGAACTCCCGGAACCCGTCCGACCGGGCCATCTCCGCCCGCGGGGTCGTCAAGGCCTTCGGCTCCGGCGACGCCCGGACGCTGGCGCTGAAGGGGGCCGATTTCGAGGCCCTGGAGGGCGAACTGCACCTGATCGTCGGCCCCTCCGGATGCGGCAAGACGACGCTGCTGAGCGTGCTGGCCGGGACCCTCGGGTGCGACGCCGGCCAGGTGGAGGTCCTCGGGTCGATGCTCACCGCGCTGTCGTCGGCGGAGGTGACCCGATTCCGTTGCCGGCACATCGGGTTCATCTTCCAGCAGTTCAACCTCATCCCGACCCTCACCCTCCTGGAGAACGTCAGCGTGCCGATGCTGCTGCAGGGGGCCCCGCGCCGGGAGGCCGAGGCCCGCGCGTCCGAGCGCCTCGGGCAGGTCGGGCTCGGCGGACGCGAGCGCCAGCGTCCCACCCAGTTGTCGGGGGGCCAG
>JBIKMQ010000441.1:0-3226 GCA_044359215.1 Candidatus Chromulinivoraceae bacterium | reverse complement strand
GGCTGCGGAGCCGTCCGGAGTTCACCGAGGAACTCTTCCGCCGGCTGCCGACGCTCGAGCCCGGGCCGTTTGCCGACTCGTACCGGTACCTGGGCCGCGAGGACCTGTTCCTCGACCGGGGATTCCAGGCCGGACAGTTCGAGATCCAGGACATCGCCTCGCAGGCGGTCGGCCGGATCTGCGCTCCGCGACCCGGCGAGGTCTGGTGGGACGCCTGCGCCGGCGAGGGCGGCAAGACGCTGCACCTGTCCGCCCTGATGGGTGGCAAGAGCCTCATCTGGGCCAGCGACCGCGCCGCCTGGCGGCTGGACCGGCTGCGGCAGCGGGCCGCCCGAGCCAGGTGCTTCAACTACCGGGCCGTCCCCTGGGACGGCTCTGAACGCCCACCGACCAAGACCCGCTTCGATGGCATCCTGCTCGATGCGCCCTGCTCCGGCCTGGGCACCTGGGGACGGAATCCCCATGCCCGCTGGACGACCTCCGTGCGCGATGTCGAAGAACTCGCCGAAATCCAGGCCCGGTTGCTGCGTCATGTGGCCGACTCGCTCAAGCCCGGCGGACGGCTGATCTACGCGGTCTGCACCTTGAGCCACGCCGAGACGACCGCCGTCGCCGACGCCTTCACGCAGGAGCGCAGCGACTTCGACACGCTGGCGGTGGTCAACCCCTTCCAGCCCGACGATCCGCCGGTCACCCAGATGCACCTGTGGCCCCAGAACACCGGGGGCAACGGCATGTTCGTGGCGGCTTGGCGGCGGCTGTGAGGCTCGCCCTGCGGCGCGGGGTGTTGCCGGACGGGCCCCGCCTGGCCGACGCCGGAACCCTGACCGGGCACCTCAGCCCTTGAGTCCCAGGCCCAGGGTCTCCCGGCAGTAGCGCAGGCTCTTCTCGAGGTCCTCGCGTTGGCGCTGCTTGTCGCCGCCGTTGTACTGGTCCATCGCCTGGCCGCGCCGGGCGACGGCAAGGAACCGCGCGAACTCGGCCGCGGACTTCTTGGGGAAGGCCTCCCAGAACGAGTCCTCGTAGTAGGGAAACTCCACGACGAAGCCGCCGATGGTCTCGATGTTTACCGCCACGCCGGGGCAGAGCTGGGCGTACCGGGCAAAGTAGCGCTCGAGGTCCACGCAACCGCCGTCACCCATGGCCGTCCATTGCACCTTGCATCCCTTGTCGGTCTGCCAGATGCGCGAGTCACGCAGGCTGGTGGTGATGGCGTAGGGCCCGAGCTTCTCGAGGCTCTCCATCGGGTCCTCGAGGGTCCATGCGGCGTTGCCCGAGTCCATGTTGGCCCCGACGTATTCCCGGCCCGCGGACTCGATGAGAAGGATCAGCTCGTCGGCCGTCATGTCGCCGGCATGGTTCTCGACCGACACCTTCACTCCGAGGTCGAGGGCCTGGTTGCGACAGGCCTTGAGCACCTTGACCGTGTCGGCGATGCGGGCCTCGATGCCCCCGGGGGTGCGCCGGTCGTCGCGCGACCCGAGCACCACGCGGAAGGCCTTCGAACCGACGGCCTTCGAGAGCCGCAGGCCCAGCGACAGGTGCTCCTCGGCGGTGCCCCAGTCCTTCTTGAAGCTCTTGGAGGTCGGGCAAATGCTCCAGGATCCCAGCAGGATCTCCACGCCCTTGTCGGCGGCGTACTTCCGGAGTTCCGAGGCCGCGGAGGTGTCCAGCGATCCGAGGGAGGCCAGGTCGGTGATGAAGAGTGTATCGAGCTTCAGGCCGGCCGCGTAGTCGACCAACTCGCGCCCCTTCCACCCCCAGGCCCGGACCGCGAAGTTGTCGATGCCCAGGGCGATGCGGTTGCCCGAGGCGTCCCGGCGGGCGGGTGCGGCGGCGAGGGTGGCAGGGGCGACGACGGCGGAGGCTCCGGCCACGGTGGCGGCCGTCAGGAAGTTGCGGCGAGTCATGGTGCGACAGGGTTTTGCCGCGCCTTGGGCCGTTTGGCCAGAGCGGAAACGGCCGGGACCAACACCTCGACGGGATGGGCAAGGCTCCGGCCGACAAACGACGCCCCATGACCGGGGAGCCCGGGCACCTCAGGCCGGAGGCGTCGTGCCGGGACCATCGCCGATCGGAACGCAGGCCGGGCCGTAGGCCTCGCCGAGCCGCTCGGCCATGCGTCGCTCGGCCCCCGATGCCATGAACCACCACCGCAGGTACACCGCGTGGATGCAGGTCCAGGTCAGCCACAGAAATCCCCATCCGAGGCAATGGTCACCGGAGAAGTACCGACCCGTCTTGATGGCGCTCCAGAGGATGAGGGCTCCCCAGACCGCACTGAAATGGAGGGTGTAGACCGAGAAGAACGACAGGGGCCGATCGAAGCTGAACCCGCTGAACTTGGGCCGGGCATGCGGGTAGAAGTAGTCGGCCTCCAGTTCGGAGGCGATGAGCACGCGGGCCCCGAGCAGGCCATTGATGCGGGCCTCCAGGGCCCGGGCATGCACCCGGGCGAAATCGCAGAAGTGCAGGAAGAACGAGGCCGTCACCCCGGTGCTCACCAACCCGAAGGCCACCACCAACCCGGCCAACCAGTTGTCCCAGAGCAACAATCCGAGGGCCACCAGCGTGGACACCAGGAGCAGGCTGAAGAACTTGCGGTTGTAGGCGTACTGCATGGCCCGCATCCGATCCAACTGGCGGGTCAGGGCGTCGTACTCGAGCCGGGCCCGATCGGCCGGAGACAGGGTGCCTGAGGCGGTCCCAAGAGATTGCTGCGGGTTCATTCGCCAAGGGTGTCCGGGGTGCGGGGCTCCGTCGATGCCCCCTTCACGGCCTGGTACATGGCCAGGCAACGCCCCCTCTGGACGTCATGTTGCACGATGGGCTCCGGATAACGGCTCTTGGACGGGAACAGCGGTCGGGTCCAGGGCGCATGGATGCAGTCCGAGGGCGCATCCCGGAGTTCGGGCACCCAGCGTCGCACGAAGGATCCGTCCGGGTCGCATTTCTCGGCCTGGGTGACGGGGTTGAAGATCCGGAAATACGGCGCGGCATCGGTCCCACACCCGGCGCTCCACTGCCATCCGCCGTTGTTGGCCGCGAGGTCGCCGTCCACGAGGGTCCGCATGAAGTGACGCTCGCCCCGCTGCCACGACACCAGCAGGTCCTTGGTCAGGAACATGGCCACGATCATCCGGAGGCGGTTGTGCATCCATCCCGTCGAGGCCAGGCAGCGCATGGCGGCATCGACGATGGGGTATCCGGTCTGCCCGGCGCACCA
>JBIKMQ010000440.1:0-3228 GCA_044359215.1 Candidatus Chromulinivoraceae bacterium | reverse complement strand
GGTACAACACGAAAATCGAGGGTGAGGTGGTTCATACCACGGTGGACGCGGCCCTCAACTGGTTCCGGAAGAATTCCCTTTGGCCCATGCCCATGGGCTTGGCCTGCTGTGGCATCGAGCTCATGGCCGTGGGTGCCAGCCGCTTCGACATCTCCCGCTTCGGTTCCGAGGTCATGCGCTTTTCGCCTCGCCAGTCCGATGTCATGATCGTGGCCGGCACGGTGACCTACAAGATGGCCCTGGCGGTGCGCCGCATCTACGAGCAGATGGCCGAGCCCAAGTGGGTCATCGCCATGGGAGCCTGCGCCTCCACCGGCGGCATGTACCGCAGCTACGCGGTGCTCCAGGGGGTCGACAACATCCTGCCGGTCGATATCTATGTGGCGGGGTGCCCCCCGCGGCCCGAGGCATTGCTCGACGCGCTCATGCGCCTGCAGGGCAAGGTGGCCCGGGAGCCCATCACCCACGACCTCAAGCGGGACGTGGCTCCTGAAAAGTACGGGCGCATGGGCCTCGAACTCGGCACCCATGGCGAGGTGCTCGACCGCAACCCCTGAACCCTCCCGACTCCCTCACGTGCCGACCTCCCTCGAACTCGCCGGCCAGCTTCGCGAGAAGTTTGGCGACCTGATCTCCGGGCCCCTTGAATTCCGGGGCGAAGTCACCGTGACCGTCGCCGATGCCGAGCGCATCGCCGAGGTGTGCGCTCACGCGAAATCCGCCCTGGGCTTCGACCTGCTGCTCGACCTGAGCAGCGTCGACAACTACGGCGACGACCCCCGATGGACGGTGGTCTACGAGCTTTCCGGCATCGGCCACGGGTGCCATCTGCGCCTCAAGACTCACGTGGGCGAGGAGCGCTCGCAGCTGCCGACGGTCTCGGGCGTCTGGCGCACGGCCGACTGGCATGAGCGCGAGGCCTACGACATGATGGGCATCGTCTTCTCGGGTCATCCCGACCTGCGCCGCATCCTCATGTGGGAGGGCTATCCCTACTTCCCGCTGCGCAAGGACTTTCCGCTGGCCGGCAAACCCACGGTGCTGCCCGACACGGCCTTCACCCAACCCGCCCCGCTCGAGGGCGGCCCCTTCGTCACCCTGCCCGGCGGCAAAGATTCCGCGGCCCGTGAACCCCGCGTCCGCACCCCGGAAGCATAGACCATGGCCTCCCAAACCATCGAATTCAAAGACTCCGCGGCCCGGGCGGTCCAGGCGGCGCAGGCCGGGGGCACCTCCCCGGGCGACGACCTGCTCGACCTTCACGGCGACAAGCTGGTGCTCAACATGGGCCCGTCGCATCCCTCGACCCACGGGGTGCTGCGCATCGTCATCGAGCTCGACGGCGAGACCATCACCAAGGCCACCCCCGATGTTGGCTACCTGCACCGGGGTGACGAGAAGATCGCCGAGAACATGACCTACAACCAGTTCGTGCCCTACACGGACCGGTTGGACTACCTCGCGCCGTTGGCCAACAACGTGGCCTACGCGCTGGCCGTCGAGAAGCTCATGGGCATCGACACCCAGCTGCCGCCGCGCTGCCAGTACCTGCGGGTGATCTGCTGCGAGCTGGCCCGCATCTCCGCCCACCTGCTGGGCCTGGGCGCCTTCGCCATGGACATCGGCGCCCTCACGGTGTTCCTGCACACCTTCACCGAGCGCGAGAAGATCTACAACCTGTGCGAGTCCCTCACCGGGGCGCGCCTGACCACGAGCTACACCCGCATCGGCGGCATGACCCGCGACTGCCCCCCCGGCTGGGCGGCCGCCGTGCGCAAGTTCCTCGACGAGGTGGTGGTCAATTTCGACGAGTCCGAGACCCTGCTCACCCGCAACCGCATCTTCGTGGACCGCACCCGCGACGTGGGCGTGATCTCCCGCGAGATGGCCATCGACTACGGCCTGACCGGTCCCAACCTGCGCGGCAGCGGCGTCGACTACGATGTCCGCAAGGCCCATCCGTACCTCGTCTACAAGGACCTCGACTTCGACATCCCGGTGGGCTCGGTGGGCGACTCCTACGACCGGTACCTCGTCCGCATGGAGGAGATGCGCCAGAGCGTGCGCATCATCCGCCAGTGCCTCGACCGGCTGCCCGGCGGCCCCGACAACGCCGGCAAGGAGCCGGTGAACGTGGCCGACGGCAAGGTGGTGCTGCCGCCCAAGAACAAGGTGCTGACCAGCATGGAGGAGCTCATCCACCAGTTCATGATCGTCACCCAGGGCGTCAATGCGCCGCCCGGAGAGGTCTATTTCGGCGCCGAGAACCCCAAGGGCGAGCTCGGTTTCTACATCAACAGCCGCGGGGGCGGCACGCCCTACCGCCTCAAGATCCGCGCCCCGTCGTTCGTGAACCTGGGCATCCTGCCGGCGGTGTTGCCGGGCCACCTCATGAGCGACGTGGTCTCCATCCTGGGTTCCTTCGACTTCGTGATGGGCGAATGCGACCGATGACCGGACTTCAACGGACTTCAACGATGAGCTTTTCCGTCCCCGCCAGTTTGGAAGCCGAGCTCGACGAGCTCACCACGCACTATCCGGTCAAGCGGAGCGCCTCGCTGATGTACCTGCATGCCCTGCAGGAGCACTTCGGGTACCTCTCCAAGGAAGCCGTCGAGTGGACCGCCCGGAAGCTGGGGCTCCAGCCCATCAACGTGCAGGAGCTGGTGACGTTCTATCCCATGTTCCGCCAGGAGCCGCTGGGCAAGACGCACATCAAGGTGTGCCGCACCCTGAGCTGCGCCCTGGCCGGCAGTGCCGAATTGCGGGAGAAGTTCTGCACCCGGCTTGGCCTCGACTCCCATGCCCACGCACCGCAGACGACCCCCGACGGCAAGTTCACGGTCGAGTTCGTGGAGTGCCTGGCCAGCTGCGGCACGGCCCCGGTCGTGCTGGTCAACGAAGAGCTCCACCACCAGGTGGGCGCGGCCGAGGCCGAGGCCATCCTCAAGAAGGGGCAGGCCGCCTGAGCCAGTCATGAGCGGCCCATTGGATCATCTGACCGACCGCTTGGAGCCGACGGCCACGGCCCCGGGCATGTCTTTGCCGTCCCCCGAGCGAATGGCCGGTACGGTCCGAAGGGGTGTTCTGATCGGGAAACAGGCGAACTTTGGAAAAGCCGCCCGGAGAAGAGCCGCCGTGAGAAAACCGGTGAGAGAAAACCGGGTCTGGAAAAAATCGGTCCGGAGGAGTGGTTGCCCGACATGGATTCGAACCATGACAAACAGA
>JBIKMQ010000439.1:0-3229 GCA_044359215.1 Candidatus Chromulinivoraceae bacterium | reverse complement strand
GACGCTGACGGCGGCCGACGGCGTCATCGAGGGCACCGAGCTGCAGGCGGCGAGCGCCGGCCTGCTGCCGTGGTTCGCCTCGGTGCAGTTCCACCCCGAGCGCCTGTACGCCGACCATCCCGAGCACGCGCGGCTGTTCCGGGCGTTCGTCCGGGCTTGCGGGGGCGGGGGGTGAAGGCCGATGGTCGGGAACGTTTCCTCCCGATGCCCCGATGCCCGCGACGTTTGCCCGAGGCCGCGCCACCCAGTCTGCCCGCCCGCCCGCACCCCCTGTCACCCGACGACCCGCCCACAGCCCCATGAACGCCCTTCGGATCCTCCTCCTCCTGCTCGTGGCACTCGGGTCGTCCCTGCGGGCCGCCGAACCCCAACCGCCCGCCTACGAGTTCCGCCCCGGGTCCTTCGACGGCACGGGCAAGTGGTTCCTCGGCCGCGAGATCGCGCACTTCATGTCGCATCAGGGGGCACCGTGGCTCGAGCGCCAGGAGCGGGAGTTCGAGGAGGCGCCCGCCCGCCTGGTCGCGGCGCTCGGCCTGAAGCCCGGGCAACGGGTCGGTGATGTCGGCGCGGGCAGCGGCTACCTGACCTGGCGCATGGCGCGGGCGGTCGGGCCCACCGGGCGGGTGTACGCCAATGACATCCAGCCCGAGATGATCGCCATCCTGAAGACCAACCTGGCGGCCCGGGGCATCACCAACGTCGTCCCGGTGCTGGGCACGCCGACCGATCCCGGGCTGCCCGACCACAGCCTCGACCTGATCCTGCTGGTCGACGTGTACCACGAGTGCGACCACCCGTGGGAGATGGCCCGGCGCATGACCGACGCCCTGAAGCCCGGCGGCCGGCTGGTCTTCGTCGAGTACCGGGGCGAGGAGCGGTGGATCCCCATCAAGCCCCTGCACAAGATGACGGCCGCCCAGGTGCGCCGTGAGATGGCCCTGCATCCGCGGCTCGAATTCGCCGAGAACCTCACGAACCTGCCCCGCCAGCACATCCTCGTGTTCCGGCGCAAGGCCGTCGACGGATCGGCCGGCACCGCCGAGGGGTCGGCGACCGCGACGCCCGCGACGCCCCCGGCGCCTGCGGATTCACCGGCTCCCTGAGGGCCCGGGCGACCGGGCTCACATGAGCTTGAGCTTGGGCAGGTCCTGCGAATCCACCAATCCCACCGGGCGCCGGCGGGCGTCGACCACGATCAGGTCGTCGATGTTGCGCTCGTTGAAGATCCGCAGCGCGTCGACGGCGAGGGCATCCTCGCGGAGGGTGATGGGCTCGCGGGTCATGACCTCCTTCAGGGGCCGCTGCAGGATGTCCTCATGGGCGGCCAGCCGGCGCCGCAAGTCGCCGTCGGTGAACACCCCCACCAGCCGCCCACGGCCGTCGACCACGCTGACCGAGCCGGTCTTGGCCCGGGTCATCGTCAGCAGGCCGTCTTGCACGGTCTGGTCCTGCCGGGCCACGGCGTTGCGCTGGTCCCGGCGCATGATGTCGCCCACCTTGTAGAGCAGGGCCCGTCCGATGGCGCCAGCCGGGTGGCGCTTGGCGAAATCCTGCTTCTTGAACCCCCGGGCCGTCATCACGGCCACGGCCAGGGCGTCGCCCATCACCAGCGCCGCCGTCGTCGAGGCCGTCGGGGCGAGGTTGAACGGACACGCCTCGCGCGGCACCCGGACGTCGAGCACCACCTCGCTGTGGCGTCCGAGCGTCGAACGCGGGTTGCCGGTCAGGGCGATGATGCGCACCGAGAAACGCTTGAGCGCCGGCAGCAGGTCGTTCCACTCCGACGACTCGCCGGAGTAGCTCAGGGCCAGGACGGCGTCGCCATCCTGCACCAGGCCGAGGTCGCCGTGCAGGGCGTCGACGGGGTCGAGCACCACGGCCGTCGAGCCGGTGCTGGTGAGGGTGGCGGCGATCTTCCGGCCGATGTTCCCAGATTTGCCGATGCCGAGCACCAGGAGCTTGCGGCGGGCGGCCAGGGTTGCGCAGACGAGCTCCACGGCCCGGTCGAAGGCGTCGTCGAGCGCGCCGCGGACGGCGCGCAGGGCCGCCGTCTCGATGTCGAAGACCCGGCGGGCGAGGGTGGCATGGCTCACGCCGGGACGGTGTCACCGGCCCGGTCGCTGATCAATGGCCGGGCCGCCGGATCCCGTGACCCGGCCCACGTGCTCGCGGAGGATGTCCATGAGGGCGGACATCGCGTCGGTCGGGGTTCCGCGCCATACGGCCCCGAGCCGCAACGGCGGCACTCCCTCCACCGGCAGCACCCGGAGGTCCCGGTCGGCCGGCCGGCCGGGGATGGACAGGCCGAGCCCGATGCCGAATCCGTGCCGGACATAGGCGTCCACCAGCTCGAGGTCGGTCACCTCCACCCGCCCCGGCCACTCGAGGGACAGGCCCTCGAGGTGCTCGCGGAAACGCCGGGGCGCCGGCTCCGACGGCCCGACGGTCACCAGGGGCTCGTCCAGGCTCTCCCCGGCCAGGGCCTGGAGGACGTCCTGGTAGCGCCGGAACCGCGAGGCCTTGGGCACCAGCAGCACCAGCGGCAGGTCCAGCAGGGGCTCGTGCGGCAGTCCCCTCGGGGCCTGTCCCTCCAGCGGGGTGATGGCGAAGTCGATCTCCTGCCGCTCCAGCCAGGATTCCACCTGGGGTTGCTGGCCCGAGCGCAGGCCGAGCTGCAGCCGCGGGAAGCGCATCCGCAGCGCCTGCAGCACCCGGGGGAGGTGGTCCCGGAGGGCCATGACGGGCGCGGCGATCCGCAGGCTCTGGTCCGCCCCGGTGCGCAGGCGTTGCTCCATCGGCCCGAGGCCTTCGAAAAACGGGCGGATGAACCCGTAGAGCTCGGCCCCGGGCGGCAGCAGCTCGAAGGGGCGGCGACGGAAGAGCTTCACCCCGAGATGGGCCTCGAGCTGGAGGAGTTGCCCGCTGACGGCCGGCTGCTGGATGCCGTAGGGCATGTGGCGCACCGCCTCCATGATGCCGCCGTGGCGGGCGACATGGTAGAAGAGCTCGAGGTGGTGGATGTTCACGCCGCCAACCAACCACGGCGCTGTCCGGGCGGCAATCGTCCCGTTTATTCCGCGCCCGGGCCGTCTTTGGGATTCCCTTCGTTCCCCGGGACGTTGAAACTGGCGGTGAAGCCTTCACCACAACGTTTCGTCCAACGACTTCGCATGAAGATCCTTTCCTCCACCGTCCTGATGGCCGGTCTGGCGGCCTTCACCGCCCGGGC
>JBIKMQ010000438.1:0-3231 GCA_044359215.1 Candidatus Chromulinivoraceae bacterium | reverse complement strand
CTCCGCGGCGTGAAACGCCCCGTTGCCCAGCCAGTGCGCCGGGTGGTTGCAGATCTGCTTGAGGCGCATCATGAAGGCCAGCACCAGACCCCGTCGTTGCATGGGGTTGGGCGATGGCTCCTCAAGCCGTTCGGCGAGTTCCTGGACGGCCCGCTGATAGTGTGCGGCCTGGGGTTTGGCCAGCGGACACCATGCCGTCACCTCGGTCTTGTCGGGCAGGTCCGGCAGGATCCGGCGGTCGGTCTTGAGCCGGCGCAACAGGTAGGGCGCCACCAGCTGCCTCAGCGGGGCGAAGTCGGGGTTCCCGGATCCCTCCAGGTGCTTCACGTATCGGCCGAACTCGGTGAGGTTCCCGAGGAGCCCCGGGTTGATGAAGTCGAAGATCGACCACAACTCGCCAAGGCGGTTTTCGACCGGCGTACCGGTGAGGGCGATCCGGGCGCGCGCGCGGAGCGCCTTGATCGCCCGCGTCTGCTTCGCACCGGCGTTCTTGATGGCCTGCGCCTCGTCGAGGACCAGCAGGTTCCAGGTCTTCGCGGCCATCCACCCGAGACGGGCAGCCTGCCCGTAGGTCGTGATGACCAGGTCGTTTCCCTTGAGGAACTCCTCCGAGGAATCGGCCTGCCGCCAGCCTCGTGGTCCGGGCTCGGAGGGGTGGGCGAAGGCGATGCGGAGGCTGGGCGCGAAGCGCTGGATCTCACCCTTCCAGTTGGCCATCAGGGAGGCGGGCACGATGAGCAGCGACGGGGCATCCGCCTTGGATCGGCACCGCGAATCCCGGGGTTCCGGTGCCGCGGACCGCTGCAGCCGCAGGAAGACCGAGATGACCTGGATCGTCTTGCCAAGTCCCATGTCGTCGGCGAGGCAGGCACCCAACCCCAGGCCCTGCAGCAGCCACAGCCAATCGACGCCGGCCTCCTGGTAGGGGCGCAGGCGGGCCTGCAACCCCGGGTTGCGATCGGCGGGCGAGGCCTCATCGGTGGCGGTGATGCCCGGCTTCCGCAGCGCCTCGAGCGTCTTGGCGAGCCAGTCGCCGGCGACCACCTCTCCCCAATCGGCATCCTCGGCGGAGGGCAGGGAGGTGTCGTCTCCCGCCATGCGGACACCGGACACCAGGCGCATGGCCTCCAAGAAGCTGACGCCACCGTCACGGGTCTGCTGTTGGGCGTCTTTCCAGTGGTCCAGCACCCGTTGAAGTTTTTCCGGATCCACCTCGACCCATCGGCCCCGCAGCGGGATCAATCCGCCGGATCCCCGGAGCAGGGCCTCCCATTCGCCAGGGCTCAGGGGTTCCCCGTCGAGGGTTGGAGTGACCGAGAAATCCAGCAGGGCATCCAGCCCCAGTCCGGGTCCGTGGCTGTTGCCCACCTGGACCGTCACCCGGGGACGTGCGCCGTTGCGATGCTTCCACCAGTCCGGGATGCGGACGACAATGCCCGCCTGCTCGAACACCGGAACCTCCCGCAGGAAGCAGTGCGCCTGCACGGCGGTCCACGCCTGGGGTTGGAAGAGGGCCCGGCTTTCCAGTTGTTGCCGTGCCCAGTCCGACGACTCGGAGGCCTTGCGGACCGGTTCCAGCAGCGATTGCAGGGCGCCGACGCTCCCGGCCCCGGCGAATTCCTGGAGCGCCCGTCCCAGGGGAAGGTGCACCGGGCGGTCGGAGGAGGAGATCCGGTGCGTGAACGTGGCCATGAAGGCGAACGGTGTGCTTTCCGAGCGCTTGTTCTCTGCCAGGTGAAACGTCACCCGTCCCAGCAGCTGCAGGGTCGGGTTGATGGTGCGGAGCCACTGCCGGAGACCACCGGCCGAGGCCGCCTCCGATCTGGCCAACGTTTCCAGTTCCCGCCACAGGGTCGAGAGCAGGTCCGCCGACAGGTATTCGCCACCGGCCATGGCGGGCGCCCGCAACGCCTGCTCGGCCAGCCAGAAGGCGTTGGGCTCGATCGGGGGCATCATGCCTGGATCGGAGCCGTCCGGCGAGTGGGCGAGCGCCGTCAGACAGGCATCGGCAAAGCTCCGCCAATACATCCACACGGCGTCCCGGCTTGAGGTGTCGCGGAGGGAGGCGATTGCAAGCAACCCTTGCGCCGAGCCTTGGGAGAACCCGGTGACCAGGTCCTGCTTGGTCGCTGCGCCGGCAGTTGCGATCAGGCGCCCCTCGGGGGTGAGTGCGAGTTGCATGCGGTGAGTTTGTGAATCCTTGTCCCAGGATCGCGAGCGGCGTGGATTTGAACCGGATTGGATGGACGGCCGGGGCCTTCAGTAATCGTAGAGCCCGGGGTCCTTGGAGTAGGCCCCGCCGCCAGCGCCACCGCCGGGGCCGCCGGCGTCGCCGCCCATGAGGTCGCCGAGCACGTCGCCCATGTCGGCCTCGATCTTCTCGGGGTCTTCGCCGGCTTCGAGGCGCTTGAGGGCCACTTCGAAATCCTTGGGCACCGAGCCCGAGGGCAGGATGTCCTTCATCTTGCGGAGCAGGTGGGCCATGTGCCGGGGGTTGTTCTCGTCGAGATGGTCCATGTCGCGCTCCATCTCCGACATGACCCGGGCCACCCGGGGATCGTCGAGGTCGGGCATGCCGGCACCCTCCGGCCCTGCGTCGCCCTCGAGGCCCGGCCCGTCACCGCCCTCACCCGGCTCGGCGGCGGCGGTCGGCTCCGGGGCCCCATGCAGGAAGGCGAAGCGGCTGATCTCCTTGCTCAAGCGATCGCATCCGCACTTGGGGCACACCGGTGTGTGGGCCGGCGCGACCCGCTTGCTGAGGAAGCTGTACACCTTGCGGCAGCGGGGGCAGGCGAATTCGTAGATCGGCATGGTTTCAGTTTCTTCCGTGGCTCCAAAACAAGTTCGACCGGTGCCTCGGATCGCCTGTTAGGCGACCCTGCGCAACACCGATGGAGTCCAAGTTATGGGCCGCTCTGGGCACCTTCAAGTTTGGCCCACCAGTGGTGATACAGCCGCTCGAGGGTCTCCTGCGGGTCCTCGACCATCAGGGCCTCGCGGATCTTCGTGGCGTACATGCCGAAGGCCAGCGGCGACACCATCGGCACCTCGCGCAGTCGCACCGGGCGACGGTGTTCCTGCAAGTCGCGCAGGAACGCCTCGGCCCGCTCGCCATCCAGGAAGGTGTGCAGGGCGTCGCGGCGCGCCTCGCGCAGCAACACGTGACCAGGTTCGTGCTGCTCGAGCACGTTGAAGATGACCTCGGCGCTCCATTGCAGCTTGCGCACCGAC
>JBIKMQ010000437.1:0-3233 GCA_044359215.1 Candidatus Chromulinivoraceae bacterium | reverse complement strand
GCCCTCGCGCTCGACGATGAGGTCATGGGAGAACTCCAGGCCGTCGACGTGGACATTCCAGTAGTGCCACTTGCTCGGGCGGATCACGACCTTCGAGCGGGCGGCCGCATCGGCCTTGCGGATGACCTCCGCCTCCTTCTCGGTGACGAGTTTCTCGGAGAGCAGCCGGGTCAACTGGGGCTCCAAGGCCGGGGTGTAGGCGCTGGCCAGGTACTCCCGCATCTTCTTGCGCATGAAGACGCCGTTGGTGCAGATGTAGACCAGCCGACCCTGTCCGTGAAGGCCGGCGACCAGTTCCTCGATCTTGGGGTAGATCAAGGGTTCGCCCCCGCAGATGGAGATCATGGGCGCATCGCACTCGGCCGCCGCGGCCAGGCACTGCTCAAGCGGCACCATGTCCTTGAGCGACGTGGAATATTCCCGGATGCGGCCGCATCCCGTGCAAGTCAGGTTGCAGGTGTGAAGCGGCTCCAGCTGCAACACCATGGCGAACTTGCCACTGCCCTTGAGCTTATGCTTGACGATGTGCCGGGCGATCTTGGCCGTCGGCGCGAGGGGAAAACGCATGGTTGGGAAATCAGTGGGCAGACCCCTCGAGCGGGGATCCGGACCGGGACGCCACGACCGTCGTGGCCAACCTGACAGTGGGGTCCGTCGCGGCCACCCGCCCGTCCCGAGGGATCGGCTGCCCCGGAGCCTTCGCGGGCGCAGGCTCGGCCTTGAGCAGACCCGGAAGCAGGATCGACGCCGGAGAGACGCTGTGGGACCCACTGAACCCGCCGCACCCGGACACCAGGGCGGAGGCAGCCAAAAGACACGAAACAGCCAGAGCCCGGGATCGGTGAGCCTTCTTCACGTCCGACAGGATAGGGCGGGCCGCCGCCGCGGCAATCCTGATTTTGAAACCCCGGTTCATCCTGCCGCAGGAACGGCTCCGGGATGAGGAGCCCGGCGTGGAGGAAGGGCTTGTCGGTGGACCCCGGGCGGACCACCGTCGGCCGGGTCATCCATGAAACTCACCAGCCTGTTGGGAATCCTCGCGCTCATCGGGGTGGCTTGGCTGCTTTCCGAGCACCGGCGCCGCTTCCCGTGGCGGGCGGTGGTGTGGGGACTGACCCTGCAGTTCCTCCTGGGATGGTTCATCCTCAAGACGGGGCCCGGCGAGCGGATCTTCGAGGCCTGCCAGCGGATGGTCAGCCGCTTCATCGGCTTCGCCGGCGAGGGCAACCGGCTGCTGTTCGGAGCGCTGGCCGACGAGGCGGCGATGTCCAAGGCCTTCGGTCCCGAGAACGCCCTGTTCTTCGCCCTGGTGCTCACCGGCATCATCGTGCTGGTCAGCACGGTCTCCTCGATCCTCTACCACTACGGCCTGCTGCAGCTGCTGGTCCGGGCCGTGGCCTGGGTCATGCAGCGGACCCTGGGCACCAGCGGCAGTGAGACCCTCGGCGCCGCGGCCAACATCTTCATGGGCCAGACCGAGGCTCCCCTGGTCATCAAGCCCTACCTGCCGAGGATGACCCGCAGCGAGCTGCATTGCCTCATGGTGGGAGGCTTCGCAACCATCGCCGGCAGCGTGATGGGCGTGTATTCGGGCCTGCTCAAGGTGCCCGCCGGCCACCTGCTCACCGCCAGCGTGATGAGCGCCCCGGCCGCGCTGCTGGTCTCCAAGATCCTCATCCCCGAGACCGAAGCCAGCGAGACGGCCGCCGGGTCCACCGCCCGGGTCGAGCGCGAGACGGTCAACGGCATCGACGCGGCATGCTCGGGCGCCGGCGACGGCATGAAGCTGGCCATCAACGTGATCGCCATGCTGCTGGCCTTCACCTCGCTGGTGGCGGCCGCGAACTGGATCCTCGGGGAGGCCTTCGGGGTGGTGGGATGGCACACGCAGCAGCCGCTGCAGACCCTGCTGGGCCACGCCAACGCCCCCTTCGCCTGGCTGATGGGCATCCCCTCCAAGGACTGCCTGGCCGTCGGCCGGATCCTGGGCGAGCGCATCGTGCTCAGCGAGTTCATGGGCTACCTCTCGCTGTCGCGGGAACAGGCGTCGCTGGATCCGCGCAGCTACGTGATCGCGGCCTATGCCCTCTGCGGGTTCGCCAACTTCGGCAGCGTCGCCATCCAGATCGGCGGCATCGGCGCCCTGGTGCCCGGACGGCGCAGGGACCTCGCCGAGGTCGGGCTGAAGGCGATGCTGGGCGGCCTGCTGGCCTGCTACATGACGGCCTGCGTGGTCGGCGTGCTGATCTGAAGACCCGACCCAACCCATGCCCACGGAGATCCACCCCACCGCCGTCATCCATCCCTCGGCCCGGATCGGCGACGATTGCCGCATCGGCCCCCATGCGGTCATCGATGGCGGCGTCGAACTCGGCCCCCGCTGCGAGGTGGGCCCCGGGGCGCATCTCACCGGCGACACCCGGCTGGGTTCGGGGAACCGGATCCACGCCGGGGCCGTGCTGGGCGACGCTCCACAGGATTTCAAGTACGCCGGCCAGCCCACACGGCTGCGCATCGGGAACGACAACGTGTTCCGGGAGCATGTGACCGTGCATCGCTCGAACCGCCTCGACGAGGACACGGTCCTGGGGAGCGGCAATTTCCTGATGGCCGGATCGCACGTCGGGCACAACTGCGTGCTGGGCAACCACAACGTCCTGGCCAACGGAGCGATGCTCGGGGGCCACGTGGTGGTGGCCGACCGGGCCTTCCTCTCGGGGAACTGCCTGGTCCACCAGTTCTGCCGCGTCGGCCGGCTGGCGCTCATGCAGGGCGGCTCGGGCATCTCGCTGGACCTGCCCCCGTTCACGCTGGCCCATGGAATCAACATCCTTTGCGGCCTCAACCGGGTGGGCCTGCGCCGGGCCGGGATCAGCCCGGACGACCGGAGGGCCCTCCAGCGGCTCTACCACCTGCTCTTCCGCTCGGAACTGCCCCGGGCAGAACGCCTGCGTCGGGCCACGGCGGAATTCTCACAGGAGGTTTGCCGGGAGCTGATCGACTTCGTGGCCGCCTCGAAGCGAGGGGTCTGCTCCGACCCTGGACACCGGGGCGACCCGGGGGCCGCGGAGGAAACGGCCGCCGACTGACCCGCCGCCGGGGATGCCGACGCCAGACGGTGGCCGGCTTCACTGAATCGTCACCGACTCGCATGGAATACTCCTACTCCCTGGTCCGACTGGCCAACGGGACCACCAGCATCCGCTCCCTCGCCGAGGGCGAGACCTTCCACC
>JBIKMQ010000436.1:0-3235 GCA_044359215.1 Candidatus Chromulinivoraceae bacterium | reverse complement strand
CGAATCCGGGGGAACCAGCGGCAAATCGCACCGGCCACGGCGAGGGGCCTGCGATCCTGCGGCAGGACGTTGGGACGGGTCGTGTCGGACAGGGCTCGGGTGCATGGAACCGAACCTGCCGGCACTTCCGGTGAAGGCGCCCCGCCCCTCCCCCTCGAGGCGCTTCGACCGGTCCAAGCACCCGCCTGAGCCCACCCACAACGCCTCAAGCCCCCAGTCTCGGCGTTTTTTTCGGAATCCCTTCGGCATTTCCCTGGAACCGACCTTCCGGCAGGCTTCGCTCCATGCTCCCTGCCGCCAGAGGATCCCGCCCCCGTTCCCGTCGTTCCTTCCTCCGGCACAGTCTGCAGGCGGCCGCGGCGGCCTCGGCCGCGTCCTTCGGGTTCCCCCAGGTCCGCGCCGCGGAGTCGGCGGTGTTGGGACACGGAGCCTTCCGCTACCGCGTGGTCCCCGGCTGGGGGGCCCTGGGGCCTTCGACGCCGGTCAACGATTGTCACGGACTGGCGATCGACCGTGAGGGCCACGTCCTGCTCTTCACCAACGAGACGAAGAACAACGTCATCGTGTATGACCGGAAAGGGCGCCTGGTGCACAAGTGGGGCACGCAGTTCCCCGGGGCCCACGGGATGTCGCTGGTCACCGAGGGAAACCGCGAGGTGCTCTACCTCACCGACCTGCAGCGGCACCAGGTCTTCAAGACCACCCTCGATGGCACGATCCTGCGCGAATGGTCGCTGCCGCCGGACACCGGCAAATATCCGAAGCCCGACGAGTACCGCCCCTCGTGGACGCTGCACCTGCCGAATGGCGAGTTCTTCGTGCTCGATGGCTACGGGCGCGACTACATCCTGCATTACGGAGCCGACGGGGAGTTCAAGAAGGTCTTCGGAGGCGCCGAAGGCGGCATCGTCCACTGGGGACCCCACGGAGGGATGGTCGATGTCGCGCGCTCCGGCGAGGCGAGCCTGCTCATCGCCATGAGCGATCAGCAGCACCTGCTCCGCTTGGCCACCGATGGCCGTGCCCTCGGCACCATTGCCCTGCCCGGCGGCAATCCCCGGCAGATCCGCCGGGTGGGCGACCATTATTTTGTGGCCCACCTGGGCGACAACTGGCCGAAGGACCGCGAGTGCCGGGGGTTCGTCTCCGTGCTGGATGCGTCGCTGCGGGTGGTCTCCAACGTCGGCGGCACGGCGCCCGAATACGGACCCGACGGCACGCTTCGCCCCATGGCCCACCGAGAGGAGGTCTTCCGGCACCCGCACGACATCGCCGTCGACTCCGAGGGCAGCCTCTACGTGGCCCAGTTCGCCTCCGGTCGCACCCATCCCATCAAGCTGGAGCGGGTGTAGGGCTGCGGAGCCTCTCCTGCGGCAGACTCCAGTTCTTGGAGCTCACCGTCCCGAGACCACCTCGGCCAACACATCCGGCCGAACGTCGGGGTTGCCGACGAGATTCCGGTAGAGGTTCCCGAAGCGCTCGGCGCGATCGCGGTAGACCTTGGACACCTTCTCAAGACGGTAGCCCACGCCTTCGAAATGGCCGGGCTTGTTCCACAGCAGGTACACCTCGACGGGTTCCGGGGGCCGACCCGTGGCCTTCTTGAAGGAGCCCACCCGGTCGGAGAGAATGCGCCGCGTCACATTCCAGGCGACCTCGGGATCGGTGTGCCGACGCGACCGGGTGTAGGCCTTCCAGACCGAGGGCATGATCTGAAAGCGGCTGATCTCGCCCGAACCACCCACGATGTGGTCGGAGGCACCGGCCGAAGGGGAGGTCGCGCCCGTCTCGATCATGGCCAAGGCATCCCGCAACGGCGAAGCCGCGCCGGGAATGCCCTGAAGGGCACCGAGCACGAACCAAACGGCCATCCATGAAATCTTCCGGTTCATCGGACCTGATTGCCCGGCATCCTAGGTCATTTTCCCGTCCCCTCGCCATGAAGGAAACCCTCCGGTTGTTCACAGGTTCTTCACCGAGGCCCCGTGCGAGGTCCTCCTCGGGTGAAACCAGGCCCCGGGATCCGGACCGGCAACCCCTTGGACCTGCTGCACGCGCGCGCCCTTGCGCCACCGCCTCGCAATTGCTTCCCCGCGTTGACGCCGGATACAATAACGACACTCTCGTCCGCATTCACACGCCACGTGTCCATCGCATCGCACCATCTCCCGACGTCCCATGCCTGAATCCCTCCCCGCTTCCTTCTCGCTCGCCGGCCGCGTCGCACTCGTGACGGGCAGCACCACCGGACTGGGTCGCTCCATGGCCAAGGCCCTGGGTCAGGCCGGCGCCAAGGTGGCCCTCAACTACGCGAACAACGCCCAGCGGGCCCAGGAGGCCTTCGCGGAGTTCCAGGCCGCCGGCCTGCAGGGCGCGCTCTTCCAGGCCGACGTCACCGACGAGGCCCAGGTGCAGCGCATGGTGGCCGAGATCGGGGCCACCCTCGGGCCGGTCGACATCATGGTGCTCAACGCCACCTGCGACCAACCCCAGAAGCCCATCGAGGAGTACGATTGGTCGTTCTACCAGCGGATGGTCGACTTCTTCATCAAGAGCCCGGTGCTCCTGACCAAGGCCTGCGTCGGCCACATGAAGGCCCAGCGCTGGGGGCGCATCATCAACATCGGCTCCGAAGTGGTTTCCCGGGGCGTGCCCAATTTCACGGCCTACGTCGCGGCCAAGGGCGGCCAGAACGGATTCCACCGCAGCCTGGCCGGAGAACTGGCCCCGCACGGCATCACCGTCAACATGATCGCCCCGGGGTGGATCCCTGTGGAACGCCACGAGAAGGACCCCCAAGAACTCAAGGACGGCTACCGCTCGCTCATCCCGGTCAACCGCTGGGGCATCCCGTCGGACCTCGACGGCACCGTGGTCTATCTCGCCAGCAACGCCTCCTCCTTCGTCACGGGCCAGACCCTGCACGTCAATGGCGGCATGACCGTCTGCTGATCCGCCCGCCCCGCCCGCCCGATCTCAACCCCCAGAACCTCCGATCCCAGAACTCCATGAATCGTCTCCTCTCCCTGTCGGTCTGGACCGCCCTGCTGCTGGGCCTGACCGCCTGCAACAAATCTCCAGAGACCGCCGACTCCGGCAAGACCGGCGACGCCTCCGCTGCGGCGCCCACCGGCGGCAAGAAGCGCAAGATCGCCTTCGTGTCCAACGGCGTGGCCTCGTTCTGGACCATCGCCTCGGCCGGCGTGAAGACCGCCGGCGAGACACTGGGCGTGGA
>JBIKMQ010000435.1:0-3240 GCA_044359215.1 Candidatus Chromulinivoraceae bacterium | reverse complement strand
CATGTGTCTGGACGAGGCGCTGGCGACGGCACGCCGCATCGGAGCCGACCAGACCTTCCTGACCCACCTGACCCACCACTACGACCACGACCGCGACCAACGCGAGCTGCCCCCGGGCGTTTCACTGGCCCATGACGGATTGAAGGTCCTGCTCGAGTGAACCACCCCGCCGCCCGACCGGCCTCGACGATGAATCCCACGAGCTCTCCCCTGCAGGATCCGGACGGATCGCTCGCGCGGGCTGCCCGCATGACTTGGACCTACCGCACGGCGTGGTGGGCGTCCCGACTGGCGGCCCGCTGCATCTACCGGACCCGCATCGAGCATGTGGAACGCATTCCCCGCGTCGGCCCGGTCATCCTGGCGTCGAACCACGCCAGCCTGGCCGATCCCCCGCTCATCGGCGGTTCGGTGCCGCGGGCCGTGTGCTTTCTGGCGCGCGACACACTCTTCCAGATCCCGCTCCTGGGCTGGTACATCCGGCGGCTCAATGCCGTGCCCGTGAATCGCGAGGGAGGAGGAGGTGCCGGCCTCAAGGCCATCCTCGACCGGTTGCAGGCGGGGTCGGCGATCCTGCTCTTCCCCGAGGGAACCCGATCGGCCGATGGGGGGCTCAAACCGGCCCGATCCGGCATCGGCCTGACGGTGATCAAGTCGGGTGCCCCGGTGATCCCCATCCGCCTGCATGGCACCTTCGAGGCCTGGGGACGGCACCGCCGCTTCCCGGGACCCGGGCGATTCCGGGTCGTTGTCGGCGCCCCCTTGGACTTCGAGGCGCTGCGGGCGGAGGCAAGGACCTGCGACAAGGACCGCCTCAAGGCGATCTACCAGGAAATCGCCGACACCATCATGGCGAGCATCGCCGCTCTCTGAGCGCAGGCCGAGGGTTGGGTCCGTGGGCGAACCGACGACCCCTGCCCTGGAGTCGACCCTCGGGTCGATCTCCAGCTGCCCGCCTCAGCCCTTCACCTGGTCCAGGGCCCAGTTGACCTCGGCATCGGGGACCCGCTGTCCCCAGACGACCTTGCCGATCCGCTCGGCGAGGACGAAGTGGATCTCGCCAGCGCTGACCTTCTTGTCGAGGCGCATGGCCGAGAAGAGCTTGTCGCGTTTGTCCTCGGCAAGCTTGATCGCCGTTGGAAGCCCGATGCGCTCGAACAGGGTCCGAAGGCGCTGGACATCGGCGGCCGGGAGACCGGTCCGGCGGGCCGACAGGTGGGCCGCGGCCACCTGCCCGATGCTGATGGCCTCGCCGTGGAGGAACTTCCCGTAGCCGGACGAGTTCTCGATGGCGTGACCGATGGTATGACCGAAATTGAGCGTGGCCCGCAGACCGGTCTCGGTCTCGTCCTGCGAGACGATCTCGGCCTTGATCGCGCAGCACCGCGCGATGATCGCCGACAAGGTGGGTGCCGACCGGGCGAGGATGGCGTCGAGCTGCTTCTCAAGACGCTGGAACAGGGCGGCATCCTGGATCACCCCGTACTTCACGATCTCGGCGATGCCGGACCGGAACTCCCGCTCGGGCAGCGTGGCGAGGGTGTCGAGGTCACACAGTACCAAGCGGGGTTGGTGGAAGGCGCCGACGAGGTTCTTTCCCGCCTTGAGGTTGACACCCACTTTGCCGCCCACCGAGCTGTCCACCTGGGCCAGCAGCGTGGTCGGCACCTGCACAAAGGCCACCCCGCGCAGGTAGGTGGCCGCGACGAAACCGGCCAGGTCCCCCACCACGCCACCGCCGAGGGCCACGATGAAGCTCTTGCGCTCGATGCGGTGGGCGGCGAGCTGGTCGTAGCACTTCTGCACCGTCGCCAGGCTCTTGGCCGACTCGCCGGCCTCCACCGTGATGAGGGTCGGGGTGAACCCGGCCACCTTGAGCGACTTGATCGCCGCCTCGCCGTAATGCTTGCCGACGTTGGTGTCGGTGATCACGGCACACCGCGTCCCGATCTTCAGGCGCCGGCAACGCTCGCCGAGGGTCGTGACGAGCCGGGTGCCGACTTGGATTTCATAGGAACGGTTCCCCAGTGGAACCTGGACGGTTGGCATGGGCGTCGATTCTGCACCCGTCGGGATCCGGAAGGCAAGACGGTCGGCGGTCGCGGCCTGCGCTGCGGTCGCACGCCACCGGTCGCCGTGAGCCGTGACGAACCGAGCCCCCCCCACGTCAGGACTGCGACGCGACCCGCGTCGTGCGAAGCTTTTGCCTTGGGTCGCACCGGACGGTGTCGGATGCTCCGCAACCGATGTCACGTTGGTTGTCCTCGTCCGGTGCCGCAGGCGCCGCCACGCTGCTGAGCCGGATCCTGGGCTTCGTCCGGGAGTCCGCCTACGCGGCGTTCATGGGCACCGGGCCGGTGGCTGACGCCTTCTTCCTGGCCTTCCAGATTCCCAACCTCTTCCGCCGGCTTCTGGGAGAAGGAGCCCTCTCGTCGGCCTTCATCCCGGTGTTCAAGGAGACCGAGCGCCGGGATGGGCTTGCCGCGGCTTGGAGGGTCGGCCTTGCCGGGACCTGGGCGGTGCTCCTGGCCTGCTCGGTCGTCTGTGCCGTGCTGCTGGTTGTGGTGAGCCTGCTCATCGCCTACTCGAACATCCACGCGGACACCGAGCTGATGTTCCGGATGATGCGCTGGATGCTGCCCTACCTGCCGATGGTGTGCGTGGCGGCCGGGTTCATCGGCATGCTCAACGCCCGCAACCACTTCTTCCTGCCCGCCCTCGGGGCGACCATGCTCAACGTGGCCATGCTGGTGGCGGTCTGGTGGCTGGCTCCCCGGTTCGGCGTCGAGCTGCGCGACCAGGTCTTCGCGCTGGCCATCGGCGTGGTGGTGGCCGGCCTGGCCCAGGCGGGATTCCAGGTGCCCTCGCTCCTGGCCGAGGGATTCCGGTTCCGCTGGCTGAACCCGTGGAAGGAGCCCGCAGTCCGCGAGATCGCCCGTCGGATGGGGCCCTCCGTGCTGGGGGTGGCGGCCTTTCAGGTCAACACCGTGCTGTGCCAGGCCTTCGCCTACACGCACGGCCGGGAGATCATCTCGTCGTTCAACTACGCCGTCCGCCTGATGGAGCTTCCGCAGGGCGTGGTCGGCATCTCGCTGGCGACCGTCCTCCTCACCGAACTGAGCACCCTCGCCGCCGACCGCAACTACCCCGAGTTCCGCCGGACCCTGGCCGAGGGCCTCCGGCAGCTCGTCTTCCTGACCCTGCTGCCGCTGGCGATGTTGCTGAGCCTTTCGGAACCCA
>JBIKMQ010000433.1:0-3245 GCA_044359215.1 Candidatus Chromulinivoraceae bacterium | reverse complement strand
CTTGGCCGCCGGTGCAGAGGATAAGCCCGACGGAATCCGCCTCCAGGGCAACTACCTGCTGAACGACTTCCGCTTCGACGGGGACGCCGTGCATGGCGACAACCGCCTGCCGGGCATTCCGCAGCACTACCTGCGCGGAGAGCTGCGGTACGAGCACCCGTGCGGGTTCTACTGCGGCCCCAACGTCGAGTGGGCCCCGGACTCCTACGCCATCGACCTCGCCAACACCCGGGCGGCCAATGCCCCGGGCTACGCGATCCTCGGCCTTCGCGCCGGCTACCAGACCTCGCGCGGGCTGTCCGTGTTCTTCGACGCCCGCAATCTCACCGACGAGGCCTACATCGCCACCACCGGCGTGCTGAATCGGGCCACCCCGGCCTCCGCGGCCTACAACCCCGGTGATGGTCGGTCATTCTTCGGCGGCGTGGAGATCCGGTTCTGAGCGCCACGCCGACAACACGGCAACATCCCACGACATGAACACGCCCACCCTTCGCCGCCTGCACCGCTGGCTCGGCCTTGCCTTCAGTGTCAGCGCCCTGCTGGCCTCTTCCAGCGGCGTGATCCACCAGATCATGACGTGGACCCAGGATCCGCCCCCCAAGGCGATTCCCAGTGGCCCGGAGGTGCCGCTGGACAAGGTGCGCATCCCGCTGGCCCAGGCCGTCCAGGCGGTGCCGACGGCTTCGGGTGGCGTGCGTGCGGTGAACCTGCGGATGATCGCTGGCGAGCCGACCTATGTCGTCTGGACGCGGGAAGCCAAGGTCCCGGCATACGTGAGCGGCACGACCGGCACGGTGGTGCCCGACCGTGACGAGGTGTTCGCCGGGGAGATCGCCGGCCGGTTCCTCGGGGGCGCCTCGGTACGCAAGGCCGCGGTGCTCACGTCATTCGACACCGAGTACCTGCCCATCTTCCGGATCCTCCCGGTGTACCGGATGGAGACGGGGGATGCGGCGGGCACCCGGGTGTACGTCAGCACGATGACCGAGAGCGTCACGCGCTTCACCGACAACCGCCGGCAATGGGAGGCCGATGTGTTCAGCAACTTCCACAAACTGGCCTTCATCCGCGACAAGGCGCTGCGCGACGGGATCCTGGTCCTCGGGACGGCCGGGGTCTTCGTGGCGAGCCTCGCCGGCCTGGTGTTGTTCTTCCGGACCGGAACTCGCGGCCGGCCGGCTGCCGACTCATGAACCCGGACTTGCAGCACGATCCAACGGCCGGCTGCGGCCCTGTCCCGGCACGGGAGCGGCCGGAGCGGGGCTGGGTGATCCTGGCGCCGGTGCACGCGGCGGACCTCCCGCGAGCCCTCGAGGCCCTTGAGGCCGGCGGTCTTCGCCCGATTCCCTGGGAACCGACGCCGGATGCATCCCCGCAGACCGATCCCGGCGCCGCCCAGGTTCCGGTTGCTGAGCCCATCGCGCCGCAGGTGTGGATTGTCCGGCCTGCCGATGCCCTCCGGTTCCTCGGGGCCGCATCGACCGATGGGCCGGGCTCGTCGGGCGGATCCACCGCTCCCTCCCTCCGGAGGCTCGAGTGGAACCACATCCAGCGGGTGCTGGCCGACTGCGGGGGCAACATCTCGGCGGCGGCACGGCGCCTGGGCATGCACCGGCGATCGCTCCAGCGGAAACTGGCCAAGCATCCGCCCGCCCGCTGAGGAGTGCGTGAGGGAGGGAGGCGGTCGGCGCCTCCGGCGGAAAACGGGACGGGGAACGGACGGGGGAGGAAATCCCCTCAGTTCCGGGCTTCGAGCGCCTGGATCGCTTCCCGGATCCGGGCCTGGGCCGGCCCCTCGGGCGTGCCCTCAAGCACCCGCCGGAGATCGGCCGCAGCACCCTCGCGATCGCCGAGCTGGGTCTTGAGCCGGGCCCGGTCGACCCGCTCGGCCGACTCGGTGCGGGCATCCGGAGCCAGCGCCACGAGCAGGTCCGCATACGGCAAGGCCGACTCGACCCCGGACCGTTCGAGGGTGAAGGCACGGAGGTTGTGGATCATGCGCAGGATGATGGCCCGGGGCGGGGCCGCCTCGAGGAACTCGCTGCGGACCGGCACGCCGGCGCTCTGGCTGCCGAGGTCGTCGGCATCGGAGAAGGTGATGGGCACACCGCCGTTGAAGGGGTCGAAGAGGCGCGCCGGTCCACCCGGCGGGGCATGGCGCACCAGGAAATGCCCGGGCAGCGGCAATCCCTCCAGGTGGCCGATGCCCGCCGCCTTGGCCACCTCGAGAACGACGATGCTCAGGGTGATGGGGATGCCCTCACGATCCTCGAGGACGGACGGGAGATGGCTGTTGGCCGGATTGCGGTAGTCTCCACGGCTGCCATGGAATCCCTGCTCCTCGAAGAGGAACCGCCGGAGGAGCGCGACCGGATCGGCCGCCGGCGCGCCCGAGGCACCGGCCTGCGCCATCCAGGCCCGGGCCTCGCTGCCGAGGGTTGCCAGTTGCCGCTCGGCCTCGTCCAGGTCCATGGCCGGCAGGTCATGCCAGGCCAACAGCAGCGCCGCCCTCGCCACCCGGATCTCGTCGGCCGGTTTGGCCAGTTCAGCAATGAGTGCCTCGCGGGCGGCTTCCCGGTGGAGGTCCTTCGCCAGCTTGCGCAGGCGCTGGGCTTCGCCCTCGAGGCGCTGGGCCCGCTCCTGCAGGAACCGGTCGGCGGCCTTGGGGTGGGCCTTCAGGGCCTCGCGGGGCTCCCGGCCCGCGGTGAACCCCGCCACGACCTCCGGCGGAAGCTCGTCGGATCCGGCAGCCGGCTGGCCGACCCGGAAGTCCCGGAACTCGGCCCGGGTGTTTCGGAACTTGGCCAACCCCACGCGGGCACCCCGCAGGGCGGCATCCCGGGTACGGAAGACCACCTCGCCATTCACCGAGCATTCCCAGGCCCCCTCGGCCCGGCGGACGCGCAGGGTGTTCCAGTCGCCGCTGCGGTAGGCTGCCGCCGGCACGGTGCCGAGGATGCGCCACGAGAAGACGTCCGGTCCTTCGAAGGCCGTCAGGCGCAGCTCCCCTCCGGTGGGGTAGAACCCGTAGTGCCGCCCATCGCCGTCCCCGGCGAAGATCAATCCCGCCGCGCCCGCCTCGTCATCCAGACGCACCGTGACTTCCAATTCAGAGGCTTCCGCGGCCGGCTCCCGGCGCAACAGGTAGGAGCGACCGCCAAAGCCGGCGCCCACGCCGTCCACCAGCACTCTTGCTCCCTTCTGCCGCCAGTTGGCCCCGAGGAAGGGCTCCCACCGGGAGG
>JBIKMQ010000434.1:0-3245 GCA_044359215.1 Candidatus Chromulinivoraceae bacterium | reverse complement strand
CGCCGTTCGACACGAGGGTCGGTGAACCGGGATCGGGCCCGAAGGCGCTCAGCCTCGGGATGGGGTTGGTGGTTCCCGCGTACAGGGCGCTCCCGGAGAACCGTAGCGTGTTGTCGAGGGTCACCGATCCCGGCTGGATGGTGGAGGAGATGCCATCGAAGGCGGCGTTGATGAACTGGGGAGCGACCGGTTGGGCACCCTGTCGGACAGCACTGAAGGCACCGGGGCTGCCCACCGCCAGGAATTGGACCTCGAAGAGCGGGGTACCTTCCGGCACGGAGAGTCCGCTCAAGGTGGGATCGAACCAGACGATGCCCACCGCATTGGTCCCGGCGACCGTGCTCGCGAAGGTCAGGTCCTCGACCCCCAGGTTGAACGGAGGCACCCCGCGGATGCCCGAAAACCGGAGGACCGTCGGATCCCAGGTGAGCGAGAGCTGGACGCCGGCGACCGCCTTGAACCCGGAGGCGATCACCGGAACCGACACCGCCTGCCCCGTGGCAACCCGCCGGTCTGCAATGGCCAGGGCCAATCCCGAGGCCGAGGGGTTGAAGGCGTCCTGGGTCACGGTGACCTCGGTGCCGGCGACCACCAGTTTCCCGGTCCGGATCTCCCCGGAATTGGCCTGGACCTGGTATTCCACCGTGCCGCTGCCGCTCTGGAACTGCTGGGACATGATGGTGATCCAGGGCACCCTCGAGAGGGCTTGCCAAGCGGCGCCCGCAGGAACTGTGACCGTCACCTTGCGGATCGCACCGGCTCCAAGAACCCGCTCCACCACCGGCGACACCGAGGCGGCATAGCCCCTCTGGACCACATACACCTCCTGGGAACCCACCTTGATGACGGCCGTCCGCGATTCGTACTGGGAGTTGAACCGCGAATAGGAAATGAACACGGTGTCCGTGGATGAATAAGACCGCTTCTCAGGAAGGGAGATCCATTCCTGATCGCATGAAATCGACCAGGCGGTGCCCATGCCCACCGACACCTTGATGGTCGCCCCACCGGGGTCCGGTCCGACGGTGATCACCCCGGGGTCGGCCACAATGATCTTGCCACCCTGGACCACGCGGAGCGGGATGCCCGCAACGGCCACCTGGCCCGTGCGGGAGAAAATGTCCGGGTTGGGATCGGCCTTGAGGACGATCTGCGGATTGGGGCCCACACTGGTGATGCGGTTGGTGGGGAAGTTGCCGGAGTCGATGAAGGTGAGCCAAGGGGTCTGTCCGCTTCCCTCCCAGACCGTCTCGGCATGGATGTCGAGGCTGGTGCTCACGACCCCTCCGGAGCTGGTCACCTCAAACTCGGTCTTCGACAGCGCCCCGGTGCTCGGGGCCTGGACGAGGGTGTAGGTGCTGAAGGCCGAGCGTTCCTTGGAGTGGATTTCGGAGACATCCTGCGGCGTCAACTCGCGATCGTACACCCGGATGTCATCCACCGGGCTCTCGAACCAGAGAACCTTCCAGATGCTCTTGCGGATCCAAGGATCCCCGTCGCCAACGGTCCGCTTGTCGAACAACTCGGTGTTGACGTAGATCGACTGGACATACCCGCCGTTGACCAACTTCCAGGTGAAGACGTACTGGTTCCAGCCCGGCGGTATGGGCTTGCTGACCCCCACCCCGTTGACCGTCAGCCCGTTGGCGTTGGCCGTGGCCCGAACCTCGCGCCACGCATCCCGGCGACTGACTCCCATCAGGTTGCCGAAGGTGTCCGACCAGAAACTCAGCGACAGTTCATCCGCCTTCTGCTGCATCGTCATGGCATCCCCGTCGCGCAGCGCAGGCCCGATCATGGGCAGGGCCCCCCAACCGACGAGCGGATGGTTTGCATCGAAGACAAACGGCCGGAAGAACTGCCGCTCGATGTCCTCACGGGTGGGCCTCCTGCCATACCACTCGAGGTCTCCGTTCCATCGGTCGGGCAACCTGTCGTTGATCTGGCCAAAGGTCCTCCCATGGTGGCGCCCGGCTTCCCATGCCTTCACCCCGAAACGGTGATTGGGCCAGTCGGTGCCGAAACCGCCCGTCACGGTGGGGAATCCTTCCCACTCGTTCCAGTCGTTCCGGGGGTTGATGAACCACCAAAGCCCCGGGTTGGCACCGTCGCCCGACCACATGGCCGCGAAGAACCGGGCGCTCTCCCGATCGCTGTCGGTGGTGATACGGGCGGCGTTCCGGCGGACCTGATCCCAATTCCGGTCCCCGCGTTCAAACTCGAGCCCGTGCACCGGCACCCGCACCAATTCCTTGGTGACGGCCGCCAGGTTCTGGAGCTTCCACCCGTTCCCGAGGTCGTCCCAAGCGCTCTCGTTGAACGACCAGTGACCAATGAGCGAATCGCCGGTCGGGTTGTCGCGATTGGCATCGAACCAGCGTTCATCCTGGGCGGCCAACTCCGACTGGTAGACGACCTCCTCCTCATAGGGCTGCAAGGCGCGGTTGTAGACTTTGATGTTGTCGAGGGTCCCGATCATCTGGTTGTCAGCGGCGAACAACAACCGCTTGGGATAGGCAGGCACCACCCCCGCAGACCCGGTGACCAATCGGGAATTCTGGGTGTAGACGGCATATCGGGTCACCGCATCGCCATGCGACCAGGCCAGGCTGACCCGATACCAAGCGCCAGGGATGAGGTTGGCGATCACCGGTTGACCGCCGATGACCAACGAACCATCCAACCCGGTTTGGACCGAAAGATCCTTGGGAAGGTCAAACGGGGGGAAGGATCGGCCGGGACCACCGCCCGTCCTCAGGATCTGGTTGACCCGGTTGGTGTAGTCCACCGAGAACCAGAAGCTGATGTTGAACCCGAAGTCGGCCACGGGGAATGAGGAGCTCTCCAAGGTCAACTGGGGACCGTCGATGAATCGGAAGGATTCCCGGTTGGCGCGACCCAGGTAGTCCTTGCCCGGCTCCCAGGCACGCCTGCGGTCGAGCCCCTCCCAAACCCAAGGTTTGGTCATGGCGTTGCGGGGCCGCCGGCTGAAGACATGCTGCAGCAGCCCACGCCGGACGCTCAACGGGGCCAAGGGCCGCGCCGTCGCCACCTGGATCGACCCCGTCCGCGCCGCCGTCGTGTTGTTGGGTGCCACCACCAACCGCACCTGGCCTTCACCCACCCCCTCGAAGGCGGACAACCCGATCCACGGGGTCGAGGTGGTTGCAGACCACGGCGTATCGGGACCCGAGAGGACATTGAAGGCACCCCCGGCGCCCCGGGACCCGGATGTGCCGATCGAG
>JBIKMQ010000016.1:0-11659 GCA_044359215.1 Candidatus Chromulinivoraceae bacterium | reverse complement strand
CAGCCAGGAGACGCTGCTCATCACCGTGCTGGGCCTCTGCTTCGGGGTGTCGCTGCTGGCGGTCAAGCTCGGCTACAGCGTGGCCCTCGGGGCCTTCCTCATCGGGGCGGTGATCGCCGAGTCGCGCGAGATCCATCGGATCGAGGCCCTGGTGGAACCGGTGCGCGACATGTTCAGCGCGGTCTTCTTCGTGGCCATCGGCCTGATGATCGATCCCGCCCTGCTGGCGCAATACTGGCAGCCCATCGTGGTGATCAGCGTCGCGGTCATGGTCGGGCAGATCGCCAGTTGCACCTTTGGCACCTTCCTCTCCGGCCACGACACGCGCACCTCCCTCCGGGTGGGCATGGGACTGGCCCAGATCGGCGAGTTCTCCTTCATCATCGCGGCACTGGGGCAGAACCTCGGGGTCACCAGCAAGTTCCTCTACCCCATCGCCGTCGCCGTGTCGGCGCTCACCACGCTGGCAACCCCGTACCTCATCCGGGGCAGCGATTCGGTGGCGTCGCAGTTCGAGCGGACGGCGCCCCGGTGGCTCACCGACACCCTGCAGATCTACACCGACTGGGTGGGCCGGCTCGGCCGCCGCAATCCCGACCGGGTCAGCCGCTTCGTGCGCAAATGGACGCTGCAGATGCTACTCAACGCCGCCCTCATCGCGGTGGTGTTCGTGGTGGTGTCGTTCGTGGCGGCCCGCTGGCCGGCCGGTCCCGTGCCGGGGGTCCCGGAACCGTGGATGCGCTCGGCGTATTGGCTGGCCGCGGTGGTGCTGTCGCTGCCCATGCTCCTGGCGACCTTCGGCAAGCTGCGGGCGCTGGGCTTGCTGCTGGCCGAGACCAAGGTCACCCAACGCTCGGCCGGCGTGCGGGCCCCGGCGATCCGGGCCATCGTGGCCCAGGTGATCCCGATCGGGGGATCGGCGATCCTCGGGCTGTACGTGCTGGTGCTCAGCTCGACGCTGCTGACCTCGGGACGCGCGCTGGCGGTGCTGGCCGCGATGGCCGCGGTGCTGGCCTGGGTGCTGCGCCGCACCTTCGTGCGGTTGTATTCCCGGGCTCAGAACGCCCTGACCGACACGCTGGCCGGACCTGCCGAGGGCCATGGGACCGCACCGGCACCGGCACCGGAGCTTCCGGCCCTCCTGCGCGACGCGCACCTGCAGACGCTGCCGGTCGGTCCCGGATCGCCGGCGGCGGGCAGGCGTCTGCGCGAGCTGCAGCTTCGCACCCTCACCGGGGCGAGCATCGTGGGCATCGATCGCGAGGGCGCCAACGTGGTCAACCCCGGTGCCGACGAGGAGCTGCGCGTGGGCGACCGCCTGCTGCTGCTGGGCAGCCCGGGTCAGCTCGAGTCGGCCCGAGGGCTCCTCGTTCCGTCCGCCGGACGCCACATACCCGACCCGGCCTGAGGCGACGGGGCCTCCACCCCGATGAATCCTCCCCGGGGAAACGGTTGTGGGACGGCCTAAAAGCGACAAGGCTCCGCCGGAATGAAGGACGCTCCGATCCGTTCCGGCTCCCACCGGGTGACCAACGACGTCATCTACGGGCTCATCACGTCGCGGATCACCCCGGACGCCCGGGTGGTCGATTTCGGGGCCGGGCTGGGGCACATGAGCCAGCGGTTGGGCACCTTCTTCAAGGCGGCCGGACGACAACCCCGCGAGCATCTCACCCCGTGTGAAATCGTTCCGGAGATCTTCTCCTACGCCGAGGCAGACTGCCGGAAGATCGGCATCCATTCGGAGATTCCGGTCGACGATGCCAGCCAGGACCTGATCTACGCGATCGAGGTCCTGGAGCATGTGCCACGCCCCTACGACTTCTTCCTGGAGGCCGGGCGCAAGCTCAAGCCGGGCGGGCACCTGATCTTCTCGGTGCCCAATGCGCTGCATTTCAAGTCGCGCCTCCGGTTCCTCCTGACGGGATACCCCGAGATGTTCGGGCCGCCGTCGAGCCTGGACAAGAACGCGGGCCGGATCTGTGGCCACATCATGCCGCTGGGCTACGCGCAGTTCGTGTATGGATTGCGGCGGGCGGGATTCACGGAGATCGAGTTCCACGCCGACCGGCTCAAGCGCAGCTCGCTGTTCCTCTCGATCGTGTCCTACCCGCTGCTGTGGCTGGGCGCGTGGTTCAACGACCGGGACCTGAGGCGCTACGATCCCGAGGTCTGGCAGGAGAACCGATCCCTCGTCTGGCGGGTCAACCGCCTCGATGTGCTGGCCTCGCGCAGCTGCATCGTCGTGGCCCGGAAGCCGGCATAGGGTCCGGGCGACGGAGCGCGCCGGGCGTTTCAGCCGGCGGACGGCGGACGGGGCGCGGAACCCTGCGAGCGGAGCAGCCTGTACTTGAGGTGGGTCTCCCAGGCGCTGATGCGGGCGACCCTCCAACCCTGGACTCCGTCGAGGAAACCGGCCTTGAGCAGGTACCCTCGGACCCACCGGAAGGCACCGTGGAGGATCGGTGCCCAGGCGCCACAACGACGACCCGCCTCCCATCGCGACTCGGCCCAGAGCCGGGCATAATGGCGGGCCCGTGCGCGGTGGTCCTCCTCGTCGCGGAAAGAGTAATGGTGCAGGTCCCCACCCAGCGGCAGCACCCGGCCGGCGATCTCCAGGCGCTCGTGCACCTTGGCCCCGGTGTATCGTGCCGCGCCGGAGCGGAACAGCCGGGTCAGGCGGTCCGGGTACCAGTCGCCATGGCGGATCCACCGCCCCTCGTACCGCACACATCGGGGCATCGAGAAGCCGTCGACGTCCGCGGGCGGACCCTCGGTCCGGAGCCGCTGGATCTCCCCGCGCAGCCGCGGCGAGAGTTCCTCGTCGGCGTCGAGGACCAGGATCCATCCATGCCGCGCCTGGGAAATCGCGAGGTTCCGCTGGCCGACATAACCCAGCCAATCCTGGTGGATCCACCGCGCCCCGAAGCGGCGGGCGATCTCGGCGGTGGCGTCCCGGCTCCCGGAGTCGACAAGGACGATCTCATCCACCAGGCCCGACGTGCTCTCCAGGCACCGGGCCAGGTTGGACTCCTCGTTCAACGTGATGAGGACGCAGGAGATCTTCATGGTTGTCCGGAGGACGCAAGCCGCAGGACGCGCAACGTCTCGGCGACATTGCGGTCGAGGTCGATGGTTTCGGTCGCGACACGGATCCGGCCCGGCTTCGCACGCCATTCGACGATGGCGCGCTCGAGCGCCTCCCGGTCGGTGGGATCGGCCAGGACCGTGCCGTCCACGCCCGGGGTGAGCACCTCGCCGGCCCCGTTGCAGGCGGTGGTGACGACCGGAAGGCCGCTCGCGAGCGCCTCGAAGACCACGTTGGCGGACGGTTCGTAGATCGGCGGGAAGGCCAGCAGGTCCGCCGCGGCGTAGTGGTCCTCCACCGAATCGGTCGTCCCCGCGAAGATCACGTTGGGCGGGGCGCCGCGGAAGCGGCCCTTGCCGACGACGACCAGCCGGACCGGCTCCCGGCGGGCATGGAAGCGCCGCATGACCTCGATCAACCCCGGCAACCCCTTGCGGACCCAGCCGCTGCCCACGAAGAGCAGGGCGTAGTCGTCGGGCCGCAGCCCGAGCGCGACCCGGGTGGCCTCCCGCCGGCCGGATCGGAACCGAACGACGTCGACCCCGTTGCGGACGAGGTGGATGCGCTCGGCGGGGAAGCCGAAGCACCGGACGATCTCATCCCGGACCATCCGGGAGTTGACGATGACATGGCGCGTGAGCGCCGGATCAAAGGACCGGGCCTCCAGGTGGAGGACGTTGCGGTGGAAGGCGCCCCATCCCACGAACGGGCGTCGCCACCAGGGGGAGAAGCGTCGGAGCTGTTCAAGCCAGACGCGGTGGACACCGTCGCCCGCCCGGAGGACCTGCTGGCAGGACGTCCGCTCAAGGCTCAGGACGCACTCGAAACGGTGCCGCTCGACGACGGCGGCAGCGTCCGAGGCGAGTCGCACCAGGCGCCCGGCACGGGAACTCCCGCCCTCCAGCCGGTGGAGACGGACTCCCGGAGGCGGGTCGTCCCACTGCTCCGTCAGCAGGTGCACCTCGTGGCCCCCGGCGACCAGGGCGGCCATCAGGCGGCCGGCGTACAGCTCGGCACCGCCGGTGGATGAACCTCGGTATCTGATCAGGGCGATCTGCATCGGGGACGTCACTCTGGGCGGGACCGGCCCGACGCCTCCGCCGGGGCGGGAGGATCGGGTCGGAATGCCCTCTGGCCAAGGTCCGGTTTCGCCGATAGCCTGTCACCGCCTTTCCTCGATCCCGGAGACGCGCCTTCCGACCATGCACTGCGAGATTGTTTCGATCGACAACCGGGAGGCCCGGTCCCGCTTCATCGCCGAGCGCTTCCGTCCGTTCATCCGCGGCCGGGTGCTCGACGTCGGGTGCGACCGGGCCCACCTGAAGCGGCTGGTCGATGGCCTCGACTACGTCGGCATCGACGTGGGCGGGACACCGGACCTGGTGGTCAACCTCGAACGGGAACGCCTGCCATTCCCGGACCGCGACTTCGACTTCGTGCTCTGCTCCGACGTGCTGGAGCACCTCGACAACCTGCACCAGACCTTTGGCGAGCTGGTGCGTGTCGCCCGTGGGACCATCGTGGTGTCGCTGCCGAACAACCATGCGAACGCGCGTCGGCCCATCGAGCGGGGACGCGGATCGATCGGCCACTACGGGCTGCCCCTGGAGGCGCCCGTCGACCGGCACAAGTGGTTCTTCTCGTTGGGGGAGGCGGCGGCATTCCTCGGCGGCCAGGTGGGGCGCCATCCTGTCGAGCTGGTGGAGCTGTTCGCGATCGAGAAGCCGCGCCCGGCGATCCTGCGTGGGATTCGCCGCCTGCGCTACGGAACGGAGGCCTACGGCAACCGCTATGCCCACTCGGTGTGGGCGGTCTTCCGTCGGAAGGCGGCCTGAATCCCGGGGCCTGGTGCCCTATCCGGCCCGGAGCCGGCGCTTGCGGTCCAGGAGGAGGCGGTAGAACTCCTCGGTGCGGCGGGCCATGAGGTCGTCGGTGTAGCCTCCCAATACGTGCCCACGGGCGGCGTTGCCCAAGGCGGCCCGGAGCGCCGGGTCGGCGGCCAGCCGGGCGATCTGGCGGGCGAAGGATTCCGGATTCCCCGCCTCGGCGATCAGTCCGGTTCGCCCGTCGATGACCAGCTCGGGGATGCCGCCGACGGCGGCGGCGACGACCGGGCGGGCCATGGCCATGGCCTGGGAAAGCGACTGGGGCACGCCCTCGAGGTCGGAGGTCAGGACGACGATGTCCGAGGCGGCCAGCAGGTCGGGCACGTCCTCCCGATGACCCGTGAGGACACACGACCCGGACAGGCCGGAGGAACAGATCGCCTGTTCGATGCCCGCGCGACCAGGTCCCTCGCCGACCAGCAGGAACCGCATCCCAGGAAACTCCCGAACCAGAGGCACGGCCGCACGGAGGAGGACATCGTGCCGCTTCATCGCCCGGAACACGGCGACCATCGACACGACCGGGACACCGGCCGGGATGCCGAATTCCGCACGGATCCGGGACCCGTCGGCCCGGGATGGATCGAAGCGGGCGAGGGAGACACCGGTCGGGATGGACAGGATCTTCCCCGGATCCATCCCATTGAGACGGATCATGCGGTCGCGGACAGCCTCGCCGGTGGTGATGATGCCGTCGGTCATCCGATAGACGAAATTCAACGGGTTGTTGGAGATGGGCAGGGCGATGTGACGCGACCGGACGAGCAGGTCGGCCCCGGCCAGCTTGGCGGAAAATCCGGCGGCCCAGCTGTCCTTGCCGCTGTGGGTGTTCACCACCTGGATGCGCTCGCGGCGGATGATTCGGCACAGGGCCGCGATCGCGCGGGGGTCGAAACCGCCCCGGATGACGACCTCCTCGGTGCGCAGGCCTTGGGCACGGGCCCGTTCAAGGATGCCGCTTCCCGGTTGGCAGGCGATGAGCGTGCGGTGGCCCCGCTCCTCCATCTTCCGGCATTCGAGCAGGATCCGATGCTCCTGCCCGCCCCACCCCATGGACCACTCGGTGTGCAGGATGCGCAAGGGGGCCCGTGGATCGGGGGCCGGCAGGGATTGTGGGGCCTGGCTCATGAAGGGTGGCGTCAGCCGGCCATGACGCCCTGCCGTCGGGCCATGTCCGCGAAGAGACCGCCGGAGCGGACCAGCGCGTCGAAGGTGCCGTCCTCGACGATCCGTCCGGCGGACAGCACGACGATCCGGTCCATCCGCCGGAGGGTGGACAGGCGGTGGGCGACGCAGATCACGGTGCGGTTCTGCTCGAGGCGGTCGATGGCCATCTGGACCTCGGCCTCGGATTGGGCGTCGAGGGCGGCCGTGGCCTCGTCCAGGACGAGGATGGGGGCGTCGCGGATGAAGGCCCGCGCGATGGCCAGCCGCTGGCGCTGGCCGCCCGACAGGTTGACCCCCCGCTCGGCCACGCGGGTGTCATAACCCTGCGGAAGGCGCTGGATGAAGTCGTGGGCGAAGGCCGCGCGGGCCGCCTCCTCGATCTCCGCCCGGGTGGCCCCGGGTCGTCCACAGGCGATGTTCTCGGCGACGGACATGTCGAAGAGCACGACCTCTTGGCTGACCAGCGCCATGCGCGCACGCAGATCGCGCAGGGAAAGTTCCCGGAAGTCCCGGCCATCGATGCGGATGATGCCGGAGGTCGGGTCGTAGAACCGGAACAGCAGGTTGACCAGGGTGCTCTTTCCCGAGCCGCTCTCACCGGCGATCCCGAGACGGGTGCCCCGGGGCAACTGGATGGAGAGGTCGGACAACACCTCGCCGTGGCCATAGCCGAAGCCGACGCCCTCCAGGGTCAGCGAGGAGCGGAACTCCGGCACGAGGGCGGGCCGGACGGCCTCCTCGACGGTGGGCCTCTCGCCGAGCACCTGCATGAGGCGCTCGATGCCGGCCTGGGTCTGCTGGACCAGGTTGTGGACCCCGGCCAGCTTCTTGACGGGGGTGTAGATGAAGGCGACGCCGGTGAGCAGCGTGACCATGTCCTCGATCTTGACCTGCCGCAGGACGATGACCACCAGCAGCAGGCCGAAGCCCAGGGTACCGATCGTCTCGATGATCGGATTGGTGATCTCCTTGGCCCGGACGGTACGCATCGAGTGGGCGACCAGGTCCTTCGACAGGCGCCGGAACCGCTCGACCTGCGACTCCTCGAGATTGAAGGCCTTGACCACCCGGATGCCCGACAGGATCTCCACGATGAGGCTGGCCTGGGTGATCGTGGTGTTGAGGCCGGCCTTGGCCGACCGGCGCACCTTCTTCCCGAGGATGACGATCGGGACGAAGACCAGCGGGAAGAACACCAGCACCATGAGGGTCAACCTCCAGTCGATGGCGAAGAGCATGGCGACGAGGCCCACGATGGTGACCGGCTCCTTGACGAGGTCGGACAACCCGCCTCCGAGGCAGCGCTGCAGCATCGCGGTGTCGCCATTCACGCGGGTGATGAGGTCGCCGGTGGTGGCGCGGTTGAAGTAGTCGAGCGAAAGCGAGGTCAGCTTGCGCAGCACGTCGATGCGGAGATCGTTGACGACCCGCTCGCTCACCCAGGCCAGGCAGTAGCTGCTGCCGTAGCCGACGAAGCCGCGCAGGGCGGCCAGCAGGGGGAAGAGCAGGAGGCCACCGGTGATCTGCCGCCAGTCGGCCTCGCGACCCGCCCGCGGCAGCCAGAGGTCGACCGCGCCGGCGGCCCACTCCTGGAGGCCGGCCGTCCACTGGTCGATGGGCCCGAATCCGCCCGGCACCGAGGCCACGGCCCCGGCCAGCGGCGTCGGGGATGCCGGAGACATCCTCAGGAGGATGGTGTTGATCGCCCAGAGGAGCAGGGCATTGGTGAGGCCGAAGAGCACCGCCAGACCCACCCCGGCGACGAACCGCCCCAGGTAACGCCTGAGGTAGGGCCATCCGAAGCGGAGCACTTGGGCGAGGTCTTGCATCTTGAGCGCCCCGCATAGTCCCGGGACAGGCCGGGTTTGTCATGCGGAGCTTGATCCCCGGCCGGGTCCGGCGGATGCGGCCGACAGTTCAGGCCAGGCCGACCGCGGCCATCACGGCCTCGCGGGTGGCCTTGGCCAGGATGGGCTCGAAGCCCGCCACGCGGATGGCCGTGTCGGGATCCTTCAGGCCGTGCCCGGTCATGGTGGCCGTCACCAACGATCCCTCGGGGATCTCGCCCAGGCGCACGGCCTTGATGAGGCCGGCCAAGGGGGCGGCGCAGGCCGGCTCGACCATCACGCCCTCGGTGCGGGCCAGGAGCTTGTAGGCGTGCAGGATCTCCTCGTCGGTCACCGAGCGGATGGAGCCCTGGCTCTCGCGGGCGGCGTCCACCGCGCCCTGCCAGCTCGCCGGGTTGCCGATGCGGATGGCCGTGGCGACGGTCTCGGGGTTGGGGACCGGGTGACCCAGCACCAGCGGTGCGGCCCCGGCGGCCTGCCAGCCCATCATGCGCGGCAGCGTGTCGGACAATCCGGCCTCGGCATACTCGCGGAAGCCGCGCCAATAGGCCGTGATGTTGCCGGCGTTGCCCACCGGCAGGAAATGGAAGTCGGGCGCGTCGCCCAGGGCGTCGCAGATCTCGAAGGCCGCCGTCTTCTGGCCCTCGATGCGCACGGGGTTCACCGAGTTGACCACCTCCACCAGGCCGGTCTGGCCCAGCTCGCGCACGATGTTGAGCGCGTCGTCGAAGTTGCCCTCGATGCTCACGGTGGTGGCCCCGTACAGCAGCGCCTGCGACATCTTGCCGTGGGCGATCTTGCCCTGGGGCAGCAGCACCACGCACTTGAGGCCGGCCCGGGCGGCATAGGCGGCCGCGCTGGCCGACGTGTTGCCGGTGCTGGCGCAGACCACCGTGGTGGCGCCCCGCTCCTTGGCCTTGGTGATGGCCATGGTCATGCCCCGGTCCTTGAACGAGCAGGTCGGGTTCATGGCCTCGTACTTCAGGCGCAGGTCGAAGTTCCCGCCGATGGCCGCCACGAGGTTGGGCACCGGGATGAGCGGCGTGTTGCCCTCCAGCAGGGTGACGACGGGGGTCTCGGCGGTCACCGGCAGGAAGCGGGCGTAGCGGCGGATGACTCCGGGCCACGCGGCCGCGGGGGTGGGGGTGGAACTCATGACGTCGTCGATTGAGGGGAGGCTGACCGGGGTCGGTCGGTGGGAAAAGGGGGGAGTCTCCGGGGGTCTCTCAGGCGGGGTCGGTGAGGCTCAGGCCATGGCCCGGGCGATGGCGTTCCACCACCGGTCATGCAGCTGGGCCACGGGCGCGGAGAGTTCCCCCGCAGGGGTCTTCAGGACGAGGTCGTCGCCGCCCACGGTGCCGATCTGGACCGCCGGCACGCCCATGGCCTTGGCCTGCTTGAGCACGCGGCCCGCATCGATGGCCGCGACCGAGACGACCACGCGGTTCTGGGTCTCGCCGAACAGGAGGGCGTCGAGACGGGCCCCCTCGGCGCAGGCGCCGAGGTCGACCGTGGCCCCGAGGAACCGGTGGCTCTCGCGGGCCACCTGCTGGCTGAAGCACGATTCGGCCAGGGTCACGGCCAGGCCGCCCTCGCTGCAATCGTGGGCGCTCTTCACCACACCCTCGCGGATGAGGCCGAGCAGGGTGGTGTGCAAGGTCTGGGCGACCGTCAGGTCGACGCGCGGCGGCAGGCCGTTCTTCTGGCCGTGCACGCTCTTGAGGTAGGCGCTGCCGCCGAGGCCCTGGATCGGATCGGCCAGGTCCACGGGCGCCCCGAGCAGCAGGATGGCGTCGCCCGCATCCTTGAACCACTGGGTGGTGATGTGCTCGGGCTTCTCGATGATGCCGACCACCGCCACCGTGGGTGTCGGATCGATGGACCCCAGGGCCCCGCGCTGGTTGTAGAGCGAGACGTTGCCGCCGGTGACCGGGGCCGCGAAGGCCCGGCACCCGTCGGCCAGGCCGCGGACCGATTCCTTGAGCTGCCAGAAGATCTCGGGGTTGTGGGGGTTGCCGAAGTTCAGGTTGTCGGTCGAGCCCACCGGGACGGCCCCGGAGCAGGCCAGGTTGCGGCAGGCCTCGGTGACGGCCGCTTTGCCGCCCTCATAGGGGTCGAGGTACACGTAGCCGCCGTTGCAATCGACGGTGAAGGCCACGTACTTGTCGGCCAGCGGCGCCGGGGGCTGGAACGCGTCGGCCGTGCCCGATCTGGCGGCCGCGTATTCGGCCTTGGTGACCGGAAGGCTGTCGGCCTTGATGCGGATGACCGCGGCGTCGCTGCCCGGGCAGACCACCGAACCGTCGCGCACCATGTGGTCGTATTGGCCGTACACCCAGTTCTTGGAGGCGATGGTGTGGTTGGAGAGCAGGGTCTTGAGGTCGCCGATCGGGTCGCGCGTGTCGGCGATGCCGTCGAGACGGAAGGCCCGGACCGCCGCCATGTAGGCCGCCTCACGGGACTCGCGCTGATACACCGGAGCCTCGTCGGCCAGCTTCTTGGCCGGCACGTCCACGACCACCTTGCCCCCGTGGCGCACCACCATGCGGCCGGTGTCGGTCACCACGCCGATCTCGGCCCAGGGCAGGTCCCACTTGT
This sequence comes from Candidatus Chromulinivoraceae bacterium, assembly GCA_044359215.1. GTDB lineage: Bacteria > Verrucomicrobiota > Verrucomicrobiia > Limisphaerales > UBA9464 > SXXZ01. Next base: position 1,073 of record JBIKMQ010000016.1, on the reverse strand, counting down.
CGAAGACCGCCTTGACCTCGGCCTCGCGGCCCTTGTGGACGACGATGAGCATGCGCTCCTGCGACTCGGAGAGCATGATCTCGTAGCTCGACATGTTCGGTGCGCGCTGCGGCACCTTGTCCAACTCGATCTCGATGCCGGTGCCGGCGCGCGCGGCCGTCTCGCAGGTGGAGCAGGTGAGGCCGGCCGCCCCCATGTCCTGCATGCCGGCGACACACCCTGTCGCCAGGAGTTCCAGGCAGGCCTCGCAGACCAGCTTCTCCATGAAGGGATCGCCCACCTGCACGGCCCCGCGCTGCTGCTCGGCCGATTCCTCGGTGAGGTCCTGCGAGGCGAAGGCCGCACCGGCCAGGCCGTCACGGCCCGTCGCCGGCCCGACGTAGAACACCGGGTTGCCGATGCCGTGGGCCGCGCCGCGGGTGATCTGGTCGTGCCGCAACACGCCGAGGGCGAAGGCGTTGACCAGCGGGTTGCCCTCGTAGCTCTTGTCGAAGTAGACCTCGCCCGCGACCGTCGGAATGCCGAAGCAGTTGCCGTAATGGGCGATGCCGCCCACCACGCCGGAGAACAGGCGGCGCACCTCGGGGTTGGACAGTTCGCCAAAACGCAGCGAATTGAGCGCGGCCACCGGCCGGGCGCCCATGGTGAAGATGTCGCGGATGATGCCGCCGACCCCGGTCGCCGCGCCCTGGAAGGGCTCCACCGCGCTCGGGTGGTTGTGCGACTCGATCTTGAAGGCGATGGCCACGCCGTCGCCCACGTCGATGATGCCCGCGTTCTCCTCGCCCGCACCGACGAGGATCTTCTCGCCCTTGGTCGGGAAGGTCTTCAGCACCGGCCGCGTGTTCTTGTAGGAGCAGTGCTCCGACCACATCACCGAGAAGATGCCCAACTCGGTGTACGACGGTTCGCGCCCGAGGATCTCGAGGATCTTCTGGTACTCGTCCGGCGTGAGGTTGTGCTTCGCGACCAGTTCCGGGGTGATGGCAGGATCGTGCATCGAAAGGGCCGACGATACGGAAACGGTCCGGGGGGACAAGTGCGGGAAGACCCCCATGTCCCGGGCGGCTCCT
>JBIKMQ010000015.1:0-11660 GCA_044359215.1 Candidatus Chromulinivoraceae bacterium | reverse complement strand
CCAACGCCGCGGTTCGCCACGGCATGGCCCTGGCCGACCTGGATGGCGACGGCGACCTGGACCTGGTCGTCAATTGCCTGAACTCCCCGCTGGAGGTCTATCGCAACGAGGCACCCGGAGCCCGGGTGGCTGTCCGGTTGAAGGGTCTGTCCCCGAACCGGGCGGGCATCGGCGCGCGTGTCCTGTTGCATGAAGGAGGCCGGGTGCAATCCAAGGAGATCATCGCCGGCGGCTCCTACCTCTCGGGTTCCCAGCCGATGGCGGTGTTCGGAGCCTCCTCGACAGCCTCGCTGGAGGTGCGGTGGCGCAGTGGTCGCATCTCCTGGGTCACCAACGTGGTTCCCGACCGGCTGTACGAACTCGTCGAGCCGGAGCGCGCCCCACCGTTGGCCCCTGCCGTATCCCGGCCTCCGGCCCTCTTCACCGACGTCGGCGACCGATTGGGGCACACGCACCAGGAGCCCGCGTTCGACGACTACCAGCGCCAACCGCTCCTGCCCTTCGTGCTGAGCCAGCAGGGGCCGGGGTTGGCCTGGTTCGACCTCGATGGGGACGGGAACGACGACCTCGTGGTCGGTTGCGGCACGGGCGGCATGCCGTCGGTCTTCCATTCCGATGGCCGCGGTGGTTTTTCCCCGGGGATCTCCGCGCCGGACCTGGCCTCCCCGGGGGACATCCTGGGCATCCTCGGATGGCGGGATGCGACCCGCCGGCCCCGGTTGCTGGCTGCGGTCAGTGGCTACGAACAGGCGCAGAAGGCCCCCCTGGCGGTGCTCGCGTCGACGGGCCGGTCGCTGGCGCGCCAGGGTGCCTGTGATCTTCCTCCCGGCCATTCGTCGGCATCGACCTTGGCGATCGGGTGCCTCGCGCCTCCAGCCGGGCTGGTCCTCTTCGTCGGGGGCGGGGTCGATCCCGGGCGTTACCCCTTCGCCCGCCCCTCGGCCCTGCTGCGCCGGGAAGCCGGCGGGACCTGGAGGCACGATGCCGCCGCCAGCGCCCGGTTCGCCGACGTGGGCCTGGTGAACGGGGCCGTCTGGAGCGATCTGGACGGCGATGCCGTGCCGGAGCTGGTCCTGGCCTGTGACATGGGGCCGATCCGGGTGTTTGCCAGCCGGCCGGACGGGCTCGTGGAGACGACCTCCGAGATGGGCCTGGCGGACCTCACCGGGCTCTGGAGGGGGATCGCGTCGGCCGATCTCGACGGGGATGGCCGAATGGACCTGGTCGCCGGCAACTGGGGATGGAACTCGGCGTGGTCGGCCGGTACCGATCGACCGTTCACCGCCCTGATCGGCGAGACGAGCCGGCCGGGAACGATCGACGTCCTCGAAACCGGCCCGGATCCCGTGACCGGACAGCCCACCCCGTTGCGCTCCCTGGAGCGATTGGGCGCGGCGCTGCCGTTCGTCCCGACCCACTTCCGGTCGTTCAAGGCGTTCAGCGAGGCCCCCATCGACGCAGTCCTCGGCGAGTGGAAGGTCCTGGTCCGGCCCCGTACCGTGCGCACCTTCGCATCCACGGTCTTCCTGAACCGCGGCGGACGGTTCGTCGCCTCGGTGCTCCCCGCCGAGGCCCAGTTCGCCCCCGCCTCCGCGGTGAGCGTCGCCGATTTCGATGGCGATGGGCGTCCCGACCTGTTCCTCGGCCAGAACCTGACAGGCATCCACCCCGACGCCGTCCGTCAGGATGCGGGCCTCGGCCTGCTGCTGCGGGGCGATGGTCGGGGAGGCTTCCGCCCGGTCCGGAGCGCCGACAGCGGCCTGCGCATCCATGGAGATCAGCGGGGGGCTGCGGTGTGTGATTTCGACGGCGATGGACGGCCCGACCTGGCCGTCGGCCAGAACGGGGCGGCCACGCGCCTGTTCCGCAACGCCGGGGGAACGCCCGGCCTGCGCGTGCGGCTTGTCGGCCCGCCGGAAAATCCTGATGCCATCGGCGCGCAGCTCTGGCTCGAGGCGGGCACGGCCCGCACGCCCACCCTGGAGGTCCAGGCCGGCTCCGGTTGGCTCTCGCAGGACAGCGCCGTGAAAGTGGTGCCCCGACTCGCCCAAGCCACCCTCAAGGTTCGCTGGCCCGGAGGGCGATTGACCTCCGTGGCCGTCCCGGCGAGCGGTGCAGAGGTGCGGGTGGACCCGGCCGAGCCCACCCCCTGATCGGCCGAGCCCACCCCCCCACGAAGGTCGGGCAGGCGAGGTCGCCCCGCGGCTCGCCACGTCCGGGGTGTCGCCGGGATCCCTCGGCGGGTCCGGGGTGGAAAACATCAGGAAAACCGGGGTTTTTCAGGTTTTTTTCACTAGACACCGGTTTCAGCAGGTAGAAGGTTCAGCCCTTCCCGTAACTACAACCTGCAAGAAATCCATGAACCCACGAATGAACATTCGTCGATGGGCCGCCGCACTGGCGTGCACCTCCGGATGGCTGGCCTCCGGGCTCGATGCCATCGCCCAGAGCGACGTCACCCAACCCGGCGACCCCCTCATCGCCTCGTCCTCGAACAGCCCCGGCTCCGAAGGGGTCGCCAATGCGATCGACGGCAAGCCGACCAAGTACCTGAACTTCGACAGCCGCAACCCGGAGCCCATCAAGCCCTCCGGCTTCGTCGTCTCGCCGAAGGTCGGTGCCACCCGCGTGACCGGCATGACGATCCAGTCGGCCAACGACGCCCCGGAACGGGATCCCAAGACCATCACCCTCGAGGGCTCCAACGATGACACCATTGCAGCCTTCAACTCCGGCAATTGGCAGGCCATCACCACGGTGAATGCCCCGGCCTTCACCGCGCGTTTCCAGACCCAGACCTTCACCTTCGAGAACAGCCGGCCCTACAAGCATTACCGCTGGGTCGTGACCCAGACCGCGACCTCCAACGGCTGCTGCATGCAGGTCGCCGAGGTGGAGCTGCTCGGCACGGTGGTCCCGCCCGACGTCACGCAGCCGGGTGACCCCATCATCGCCTCGTCGTCGAACAGCCCCGGCTCCGAGGGCGTCGCCAACGTGATCGACGGCAAGCCGACCAAGTACCTGAACTTCGACAGCCGCACCCCGGAGCCCATCAAGCCCTCGGGCTTCATCGTCAGCCCGTCCATCGGCCGCACGGTCGTCTCGGGCATGTCGATCCAGTCGGCCAACGACGGCCCGGAGCGCGACCCGAAGGTCGTGAAGCTCGAGGGCTCCAACGACGACGCGGTCACCGGCTTCAACGCGGGCAACTGGGAGCTCATCCAGCAGTTCGACGGCTTCGCCTTCACCGCGCGGTTCCAGACCCAGACGGTGCTCTTCGACAACGTCCGGCCCTACAAGCACTACCGCTGGACGGTCGTCCAGACGGCCTCGGCGAATGGCTGCTGCATGCAGGTCGCCGAGGTGGAGCTTCTCGGCACGGGAGCCCCGAAGGACGTGACCCAGCCGGGTGACCCGGTCTTCGCCTCGTCATCGAACAGCCCGGGTTCCGAGGGCGTCGCCAACGTGATCGACGGCAAGCCGACCAAGTACCTCAACTTCGACAGCCGCACACCGGCCCCGATCAAGCCGTCCGGCTTTGCCGTCAGCCCGCGCGTGGGTGCCACCACGGTCACCGGCATGACCATCCAGTCGGCCAACGACGGCCCGGAGCGCGACCCGAAGGTCGTGGTGCTCGAGGGTTCCAACGATGACTCTCTCACCGGCTTCTCGGCGGGCACCTGGGAGAAGATCGTCCAGGTGGACAACGCGGCGTTCACGGCCCGTTTCCAGACCCAGGAGTTCTTCTTCCCGAACACCAAGTCCTACAAGCACTACCGCTGGACGGTCGTCGAGACGGCCACGGCCAACGGCTGCTGCATGCAGGTGGCCGAGGTCGAACTGCTCGCCGTGACCGGTGTGGACTGCTCCAAGGCCCGGTTCACCCTCCAGCCGGTGAACACCCCGGTGCTCGAGGGGTCGACGGCCACCTTCTTCGCCGCCGTCAATGGTCCTTGGCCGTTGCGTTGGCTGCGCAATGGCGAGCCCATCCCGGGCGCCAGCGCCGCCAGCTACACCACGCCCCCGGTGACCGCCGCCAACGCCGGTGACGTCTTCGAGGTCGAGATCGTCGGCTGCGAGAAGAGCACGGCCGTGAAGGCGGAGCTCTTCAAGCCCTCGGCGACCAAGAGCATCGGCATCAGCTTCCGTGGCAGCGGCGCCAATGGCGCTCCGACCGTGATGAACGTCGATGACATCACCGGTGTCTGGCCGCAGGCGTATTGGAATGTCCCGGTCAACGCCAACAACGGCACGTTGCCGGATGCCGGCGCCGACCCGGCGCTCGACCTTCTCGACAGCAGCAAGGATCCCTCGACCATCACCTTCGAGTACGCCACCTCGGGTACCTGGGGTTCGGGCACCGGCAACTCCTCGGCCACCCAGCGCATGCTCAACGGCATGAACCTCGACAGCCCGGGAGGCGAGCCCGCCAGGTTCACCTTCGCCAATGTCCCGGCCGGCAAGCACGCCGTCCTCGTGTACGCCGTCAGCCCGCCGCTGCAGTTCCAGGTCGCCTCGTACCAGGTGGCCGGCAAGGCGGAGAAGACCTACTTCGCCCGCGTGATCAACTCGGACGAGTACAACGCCGCTCCCGGCTTCTACCGTGCCACCAGCACCGACGCCGGCAGCCCGACCATCTCGAACTTCATCCGGTTCGATGATGTCGAGCCGTCCGCCGACGGCACCATCGTGGTGTCCGTCAACTGCATCACCACCGGTTACGACCGCGGCACCGGCATCAATGGTCTCCAGCTCGTGTTGAATGCCCCGAATCCCGGATCGCCGCCGGTGGTCGTCGCTGATCCGCAGCCGACCCTGGTGGAGGCCAACGGGGTCGCGACCCTGACCGTCGGGGCCAGCGGTGACGGCCTGACCTACCAGTGGCGCAAGGACGGTCGCAACCTGCCCAACGGCGGCCATGTGAGCGGCGCGACCACCGCCACCCTGAAGCTCTCGAGCTTCGCCACCGAGGATGAGGGCGTCTATAGCGTGGCCGTCTTCAATCCGGCCGGCAGCGTCATCAGCCGAAACGCCGCCGTGCGGATCTCGCCCTTCGACATCAAGTCGGGCCTAGCCGCCCATCTCAAGTTCAATGAGGCCAGCGGCACCCTGGCGGACAATGCCATCGCCTCGGCCGGCGACGGCACCGTCAACGGCACCGCCTCGTGGGGCGCCGGCATCATCGGCAACGCCTTCGCGTTCGACGGGGCCTCCTACATCCAGGTTCCGGATTATGCCAAGGCCAAGACCGGCATCAGCGGATCGGCCTGGGTCAGCCTCCCGGCTGCCATCCAGAACGATGTCGTCATCGCCCGTAACGCCCAGGGCCCCCTCGCCACCACCGGCGGTGTCCGCGTGGTCGGACAGTTCGAGATGGGCCTGGTCTACGATTCGGCCACCGACAGTCTGCTGCCGACGGCCGCCATCAGCATCGGGCCCAATGTCGCCCGGGCCACTTCGGCCAAGGCGTTCCCGGTCGGTGACGGGTTCCACCACGTCGCCTTCACGGCCGACGGTGCGCAGCTCCGGCTGTACGTCGACGGCGTCGAGGTCGCCCGTGCGGACTACCTGGCGGACATCAACACGCCCGACATCAAGTACCTGTCCATCGGCGCCCGTCTGGGCCTGAGCACCGACGAGCCCCCGGTCCTCGGACCCGACGGCACGCCGAGCTTCCTCGCCGGTGCGTTGGATGACCTCGCCCTCTGGACCCGCGGTCTTTCGGGCGAAACGATCAAGGCGATCCATGCCGCCGGCAAGGCGGGCAAGGATGTCCAGACGGTCGTCGAGCCCAAGCCCGCGCCCTCCACGCCGCCGGCGCTCTCCATCAAGGGCAACGCGGACGGCACCCTGACGGTGACCTTCGAGGGTAAGCTCGAGGTGGCCTCGGAGGTGGGCGGTCCCTACCAGGAACTGGTGGGAGCCACCAGCCCGCTGGTGCTCAAGCCGGATACGGCCCAGCGCTTCGCCCGCGCCCGACGCTGAGCGACAGCTCATCCCATCCCAGGAGGCCGGACCCCAGGGTCCGGCCTCTTTTTTCATCCAGACGGGTCCAAGGACAGGCAAGATTGGAGATGCCGTCCGGGGGGATCCGGCTAGATTGACCAAGTGAGCAGGAACCCCGCCGCAACCCTCGGAACGCCACCCATTGCCCACCGTGCCGTCCGGGAGTGGGTGGAGGCCACCGCGGCCCTCACGCAGCCCGACTCGATCTTCTGGTGCGATGGATCCGAGGCCGAGAGGGACTTCCTCCACGCCGAGGCCGTCCGACAGGGTGTCCTGATCCCGCTCAATCAGGACAAGCTGCCGGGGTGCTACTACCATCGGTCCAATCCCAACGACGTGGCCCGGGTGGAGCACTGCACCTTCATCTGCACCGAGTTGGCCGAGGACGCAGGACCTACCAACCACTGGGCCGACCCGACGTCCATGCGCGCCCGGCTGAAGGAACTGGCCGCGGGCGGCATGAAGGGCAGGACGCTCTACGTGGTGCCCTACCTCATGGGGCCGCCGGGATCGCCGCTGGCCCAGGTGGGCATCGAGTTGACCGACTCGATCTACGTGGTGCTCAACATGCGCATCATGACCCGGATGGGCCGGGTTGCCATCGACCACCTCGGGCAGTCCAGCCACTTCAACCGCGGTCTCCACTGCCTCCTCGATGGCGACCCGGAGCGACGCCTGATCTGCCACTTCCCCGAATCGAATGAGATCATCTCGGTGGGATCAGGCTACGGCGGGAATGTGCTGCTCGGGAAGAAGTGCCTGGCCCTGCGCATCGGATCCTTCCTTGGCCGGCGACAGGGCTGGATGGCCGAGCACATGCTGATCCTCGCCGTCGAATCCCCGGACGGTCGCAGGCAGTATGTCGCGGCGGCGTTCCCCAGCGCCTGTGGCAAGACCAACTTCGCCATGATGATCCCGCCGGAACGCTTCCGTGGCTGGAGGATCTGGACGGTGGGAGACGACATCGCCTGGATGCGGCCCGGCCCGGATGGACGGCTCTGGGCCATCAATCCCGAGGCGGGTTATTTCGGGGTTGCCCCGGGCACGAATGCCCAGACCAACCCCAACGCGATGGCCACCATCGCCCGGGACACGATCTACACCAACGTGGCCCTAAAGCCCGACGGCACGGTGTGGTGGGAGGGCCACGACGATCCGCCCCCGGCCGAGTGCCTTGACTGGCGGGGGGAGCGCTGGACGCCCGACTCCCCGGGCAAGGCCGCCCATCCGAATTCCCGCTTCACCGCCCCGGCGACCAACAACCCGGCGATGGCGCCCGAGGCCCTCGACCCGGCGGGGGTGCCCATCTCGGCGATCATCTTCGGCGGCCGTCGTGCCGGCGTCGTGCCGCTGGTGTTCGAGGCCTTCAACTGGAGCCACGGGGTTTTCCTCGGGGCCACGATGGGCAGCGAGATGACGGCCGCCGCCGCCGGCGGCGTGGGCCAGGTGCGCCGGGACCCGATGGCGATGCTGCCCTTCTGCGGCTACAACATGGGGCGCTATTTCCGGCACTGGCTCGACATGCGCAAGCGCCTGGTGGAGCCGCCCCGCATCTTCCACGTCAACTGGTTCCGCAAGGACGAGGCCGGGAAGTACCTTTGGCCCGGCTTTGGAGAGAACATGCGGGTGCTCAAGTGGATCCTCGACCGGTGCGACGGACGGACCGGTGCCGTGGAGACGGCGCTCGGGTGGGTGCCCCGCTACGAGGACTTCGACACCGAGGGTCTGGAAGGGTTCACCCGGGAACGTTTCGAGCGGTTGCAGCGCATGGACACCGAGGAGTGGCGCCGCGACCTGCTCGCGACCGACGAGCTCTTCATGAAGCTCTACACCCACCTGCCCAAGGAGATGGTCTTCCAGGAGCAGTTGCTCGTGGCGCGCCTTTGAACCCATGGTTTGGGATCGTTCCCGGCCGGGGGGCTGGAGCCGACTGAAAAACCCGGCCAAATGCCTGTTGCACCGCCGGGGCCGCGCCCGATACTCGCGGCATTCGATCCATGATGGAGTGGCACATCCAGTCGCGGGCCCACGCCTGCCAGCGATCCGGCCGGCAGTTCCAGGACGGGGAGACCTATCATACCCTGCTCCTCGACACGAAGACCGGTTTCGAGCGGATGGACCTCTGCGTCGAGGCGTTCCGGGAGGTGGCGGCGGACCTGCCTGCCAAGGCCAATCTGGTGTCGCACTGGAAGGGGATCTACGAGGCGCCGCCGCCGGTGCCGCCCGAGGCCATCCGACGCGATGATGCGGAGTCCCTGCTGCGCAAGCTGCTGGAGCGTCACCAGGAGCGCCATGCCGCCGCCGCCTACATCCTGGCGGTGATGCTCGAGCGCAAGCGGATCCTGCGGGTCAAGGGCCAGTCGCGTGACCATGGTCGGCGACTTTTCATCTACGAGCACCCCAAGTCGGGCGACCTGTTCAGCATCGCGGATCCCGACCTGCAGCTGGACCAGCTGGAGGCCGTCCAGCAAGACGTGGCCCAGCTTCTGGAGCATGGTCTTCCGGATGATCCCGCCGGGACGACGATGGTGTCTGGCGGGCCGGTCGAGGAACCCTTCAACGTACCGAGCCAGATCCCCTCGCTGGCCCCCGCCTGATTCCACCGAAGTTCCCCTCCCAGGGATTTCCCCGTCCCAGGTGTTTCAACGACCGCATGTCCGACCTTGAAGCCCTCCAATCCGCCCTCGGCCACCGATTCCGGGATACCGGTCTGCTGTCGCTGGCCTTGACCCATCCCTCGGTGGCCCATGAGGAGGGTGGTGGGCAGAACCACAACCAACGGCTGGAGTTCCTGGGCGATGCGGTCATCCAACTGGCGATCACTTCGGAGCTGTTCCACCGGTTTCCTGCGTTGGGCGAGGGGTCACTCACGCAGGCGCGCGCCCAATTGGTCAATCGGACCTCCCTGGCGGCACAGGCCCGGCGCCTCGAACTGGGTGACCAGGTGATCCTCAGCCGCGGCGAGGAATCCAGCGGAGGGCGCACCCGCAGCTCCACGTTGGCCGACGCCTTCGAGGCCATCATCGGGGCGGTCTATGTCGACGCCGGCTTCGAGACCGCCCGACAGACGCTCCTCAACCTCCTGGCCGAGGGTGGATCGGCGATGGCCGAGTTGCCCAACCTCGAGAACCCCAAGGGAGACCTGCAGGAGTTCCTGCAGGCCGGATCCCCGGAAGCCCCGCGCTATGAGTTGCTCGAGACCGAGGGCCCCGACCACAACCGAACCTTCCGATGCGCTGTGTTGCACGGTGGCGTGGAGTTGGCCCGGGGCGAGGGGCGGAGCAAGAAGGCCGCCGAGAGCCATGCGGCGTTCCTGGCACTGCAGCGGCTCAAGGCGGCGTCCTCCTCGGTGCCTTCAAGGGCCTGAAATTCACTCCACCGAGGAGTCTTCGGCCGACGGGTGCCCGATGGTTGGGCCTTCAGCGGGCCGCCGGTGCCCCCGGTGCCGCCGATGCGCTGGCTGCGGTCAATTCCGCCAGCCGCTTGGCCAGGGTCGCCTCCTGGATCTTCTTCGCCAGGTCGGGCTTCTCGGCGAGGGTTCGCCGGGTGGCATCCTTGCCTTGGCCGATGAGTTCCCCCTGGAACTGGATCCAGGCCCCCTTCTTCTCGAGGACACCCGCGTCCAGCGCCACATCGAGCAGCGAGCCTTCCTTGTCGATGCCGTGGTTGAAGAGGATGTCGAATTCGGCCTCGGCGAACGGCGGGGCTACCTTGTTCTTCACGATCTTCACCTTCACGTGGTTGCCCACGGCCGCGCCCGAGGCGTCCTTGATGGCCTCCTTGCGCCGGATGTCGATGCGGACGCTGGCGTAGAACTTCAGCGCCTTGCCGCCGGGGGTGGTTTCGGGGCTGCCGAACATCACGCCGACCTTCTCGCGCATCTGGTTGGTGAAGAGGCAGGTGGTCTTGGCCTTGTTGAGGATGGCCGTCAGCTTGCGCAGCGCCTGGCTCATCAGCCTGGCCTGCATGCCCATGGTGGCCATGCCCATCTCGCCCTCGAGTTCGGCCTTGGGCACCAGTGCCGCGACCGAGTCGACCACGATGATGTCGAGCGCGCCGGAGCGGGCGAGCGTTTCGCAGATGGTCAGGGCCTCCTCGCCCGAGTCGGGCTGCGAGACCAGGAGTTCATCGACGTTGACCCCGAGCTTCTTGGCATAGGCCGGGTCGAGGGCGTGCTCGGCATCGATGAACGCCGCCATGCCGCCGGCCTTCTGCGCGTTGGCGATGAGGTGTAGCATGAGGGTCGTCTTGCCGGACGATTCGGGCCCGTAGATCTCGATGACGCGTCCGCGCGGCACGCCGCCCACGCCCAGGGCGAGGTCGATGGCCAGCGCCCCGGTGGGGATCACCTCGATGGGCCGGGACACCTGCGCTCCAAGGCGCATGATCGCGCCCTCGCCGTAGGCCTTGGTGATGGTGGCGATGGCCGAGTCCAGTTCCCGCTGCTTGGCGGCGGAGATCTTCGGCGCTTCGGGCGGGGTGGACGGGTTGGCCTGGGCGGTGGCGGTGGCGCGGGACTCCGGGGACTTCGGTTCGGTCGCGGAGGGTTTCTTGTCGGTGGGTTTGTCGGCCATAGGTTGATTGCGTTGGGAAGGTTGCGGAGTTGGTGGGGAGGTGCGGCTGGAAATGGAAGCCTGGGTGTTTGGGATCGGCGCCGGGAATTCGGGACTGGGTGATTCGGTGGCGGAGGGTTTGGCGGGGGAGGATAAAGCGGGTTAGGATTTGGGTGCGAAGCCCGCGGGGAAGTCCGCGGGGAAGTCCGTGGGGAACTCCGTCGGAGTCTCTCGGGATCGATGGAGATGGATCTTGGATCCTTGTGATTCCATGGCCGCCAGTCTGGACCAGGCCGGTGGACAAAGGGTGTCCGACGGTGTTCCCGGAGTGGATGTTTCCGTGGGGGGCGTCGCATCGTTCTCGGGCATCGTGAGCATCCTCGTTGCGGAAGGATTCCGGACTTCCGAGGTGCGCGGCCATCGAATTCTCCGGGGCCCCGGAGGGCAGGGGTCTGCAGGATCCCTGGTCCGGTTCAACCGGTGCCAGGAAGCGGCCGGTCGCGGCGGATCCGGTCGGAATGGAGCGGGGAGGAGGTTCATGGGAAAGGGCGGGATCCGGAGCGGAGCGTGGGACGTGACCGTTGGGAGGGCGCGTGGGGAGGGAGGGGTCGGGGCATTGAACCCATCACTCTGCCCTCCAGAGGGGAAACTTGGAGTCATCGGCGACTCCTGTGGGCGCTCCGGCGTGTCGGCGCACCCCGCCATCGAGGAACAGGATGTTTGCCGCCCCCCGGTGGATCGAGCGGTGGAGGTTGCCCGGTCCGGCGACGGCCGCACGCTGGCCGTTGTCGAAAAGCCACACCACCCGGGAAGGCTCGGCCACGGACTCCAGGCGTCGCCGCCGGGAATCCCGGCCGGTCCCGTTGACGAAGCGGTTCAGCGCGAAATGGAAGAGCAGGTGCCCATTGCTTCGCCGCGGGTTGGACGGACAGAACCATGCCGGATGTCCCAACGGCGCCTGGGCATTGGTGCGCCAGGCCCCTTCCTCGTGGTAAGGGGTGGTGCCCAGCAGCGGAGGCAGGTCGGCGTACCAGGCATTCCGGGTCGAAAGGCCATTCGGAGCCCCGTCGGCTGGCAACCATCCCCCGGCATCCGACGCAT
>JBIKMQ010000432.1:0-3250 GCA_044359215.1 Candidatus Chromulinivoraceae bacterium | reverse complement strand
CGATGCGGATGCCGTCTCCCCACGATTTCAACAGGGAGCGCGCCAACGAAGGCAGGTCGTCCGGAAAATCGCACCCGATCGTGAACTCCACCATCCAGGTGACCGGGTTCAGGTTGATGAAGCGGATCACTCCGTCCACGAACAGTCCGAGGCTGCTGCGGCTGAATCGATCGACAAACTGATGCACCGTGTCGTCGATGAAGGGCAGGTCGGGGACCAGCGCCTTGAAAACATAGTCCACCACGAAGGCATCGATCCTGAGCGCGTCGAAGTAGTCCTTCAGGCGATTGCGCAGGATGAGCATCCGCTGCCCGAAATCATCGATGGCCAGCGATCCCTGCACCACCTTGTTCAGCGACAACTCCGCGAAGACGCGGTTGAAGTAGCCCTCGATCACCCCTTCCAGGCGCGTCTCCAATTGCCGCAACGAGATCGCCCGCAGCGCCTCGCGTACCGTGACCTGCCGGTCGAGGTCGAACCGCCGCAGGTAAAGGTCGAGGTTCTCGTCGAAACCGGGATCCAGCCTCAGGAAGTCGATCAGGGTCTGGTGGCGTCCGGGGATCGCATCGAGCAGAAGCCCTTTGAGGTCGAGCGTCTGCGACAGGCGCTCGTTCCGCGGGACCATGCCGGCCACGATCCGGCTCATCGGCAGGTGAAGGCTCGCCTCGGGCAGGAACCCGGTGAGTTGCACGCTCAGGGGCGACGCGTGCAGGGGACGCGTCAGCTCGATCCATTCGTAGGTGATCGATCGTGGTTGGCCATCCTCTCCGCCGGAAAGCCGGGCCGAGCCCGATTGGTCGAACATCGGCCACTCCGGGGTGTTCCGGAAGAACATCATCGAGTCATGGAGTTTCCTCGCCGGCGTGGTCCCCAGCGCCTGGTTCTCCGGAAGGCCGGCCTGCCCCACAAGCGAGGAGAATCCGACGCCCTGGGCGCCCGGGCCCTTGGGGAATCCCAGCGGGAGCGATCCCTGGCCGATGGAGTAGCGCGAGAACAGGTAACCGTCGGAGAGCGGCAGCCCGAGGTCGTACAGCGAGGAGGTCGAATAGACCTTGCCTTGCACGAAGAGGTCCCCGCCGCGCGGGTACATCCGCGAGGTGACCGTCTGCAGCGGGGCCGCCGAGGTGTCGGGACTCTCCAGGGTGCGCATCCCTGAGAACGTAAAGGTCCCGTTGGTCTGCCACCGGTAGGTGTAATACGCGGCGGCCGGTGCGAACGAGGACTGGTCCTGCGCATAGAGCCAACCCTCGCGCAGGAAGACCGTGCCGAGTTCCATGCCGTGGATCCCCTCGGTCGGCCAGACCACCGACTGGCCCGCATCACCCAAGGGCCGGAGCGTCTGGACACGCCGCGGGGCGCCCCACTTCGACACGTCGATCACCTGGATCACCTCCTGGTGGACGATGCTCTGACCCGGCAGCGGTTCACGCTGGATCACCCACAGGTACGGTCCATCCTGCCACACCTTCTGGATGGGCAGATCGGACCCGAGGAGCGGAAACAGGTCGGGGCCGAGTTTGCCCAAGACCGCCTGGTTCAGCGCCGTCTCAAGGCCTCCGAGCGGGATCGCCGGCGAGGCCTGCGGGGATTCGGCCCGGGCGAATCCGGCAAGGATCAGGAACATCACGGCGGCCAGGCGGCCGAGAACCATTCGCCGGGCCCGCTCTTCGGCGGGAAAGGGGGGCGGACTCAGGAGCATGCGGGTGAGGAAATGCCCGACACACCCGGTGGTCGTCCAAGGTTTTCAGGCGCCCTCGACCGTGTCGGAATCACGCTGGCCCAGTCGACGGGCCCGATGCCGCAAGCCGACGCAGCGGGTAGGCCCTGACCGAGACCCCTCGGCAGCAATGGGCCAAGTCCGGGGGGCGGTCCGGGATCGGGAGCCCATTCCACCCGAGGGGCAGGGCGCTCCAGCGGGAGACCAGGGCTGGGGAGGCCTCATAGGGGGCATGCTCCACGACACCCTCCATGAGCCTGCCATGGCGCGGGGTGAAGAAGCGGTAGCGTTCCAGCAGGTGGAATTCGATGGAGCCCGGTGCGGAAACCTGTGGCGCCGAGGCGGGGCGCCAGGCGTATTCCGCGACGTCGGTCCCGAGGCCACGCCGGCGGCACCCGAGGGTCCGTTCCCCGTCCCTCGTTCCAGACCGCATCTCGGCATGTTCGTAGGGCAGGCTGAAGAAGGCCCGGGCGATCCACACCGCGATGGACCGGTCGCAATCCAGCGACAGGAAGAACACGCCGGGGCGGCCGTGTTCATCCCGCACGTACAGGCGCACGTTCAATTCGAGGAAGAACGACAGCCAAGGCACCGCCGGCAGGCCCCGGGGTCGCACCGCATCCATCCGGAACCCCACGAGGCCCACGTAGGATCGCCCCTGATGCTCGTCGAGCGTCAGTCCCGCCGGGAGCCGGGATCCCAAGGTGTCCGCCCGCTCCGTCCAGTGCAGGAAGAACAGGTCGTTCCAGGTTTGGTGCATCACCGGCCTGCCGGCGGTCTGGAGTTCCTGCGACTCCAATCGGGGCATTGCCGTCGCGGAGAGTGACATTGCGGTTGGGTGGCAGTGGGCGCCAAGGGTGACCCTCGGCACAAACCGCCGAACGTCAACCTGTCTTCCCACCGTCGCCAGGTTCCTTGCTCGAGCCTTCCTCGGACGCCGGATCCCTCACTTCTTGAACGCCCACAGGTTCCGCCGCGTTCGCAACACGAAGAGTCCCTGTGAGATCGCCGGTGAGGCTTGGACCTCCTCGCCCTCGACCAGGGGATTCCGGGCCACCACGCGGAAGGTCTTCGAGGCGTCCAGCACGGTCGTCTGTCCGTTGTCGCCCACGAAGTAGATCCGGCCGCCGGCCGAGACGGGCGAGGCCGAGAAATTGCCGCCGACCCGCTCCTGCCAGACGATGGTTCCGGTGGCGGCCTCGTAGCAGGTGGCCACCCCGGTGTCGGTCATGGCGTACACATGGCCGTCGAGGTGGATCAGCGAGGGCACCTTCGGCTCGCCGCGCTTCTGTTCCCAGACCAGGTTGGATTGCTTGAGCGCGCCCTCGCCGCCCAACCGGAAGGCCTTGATGCCTTCCTTGCCGCCCCAACCGCCCGAGCAGAAGGCCAAGCCGTCGCCGATCACCACCGAAGGCACCTTGCCCTCGCCGGGCACGTCGCTGGTCCACAGCAGGGTGCCCGCCTTGAGGTCGAAGCCCTGCAGCACGTCGCCCGCCTCGGTCACCAGTTGGCGGCGGCCCTTCGGATCGGTCC
>JBIKMQ010000431.1:0-3251 GCA_044359215.1 Candidatus Chromulinivoraceae bacterium | reverse complement strand
CCCCGCCCGACATGAATCCCCGACTGATCGCCTCGATCGTCCTCATCGCGACCTGCGCGCTGTGGGCCTTCAGCTTCCCGCTGCTCAAGTCCATCGAGCAACTGGGGCGCCGGAACGCCCCGGGCAGTTCCAGCCTCTTCGTCTCCACCCTGCTGGTGGCGCTGCGTTTCTCGTTCGCCGCCGGGTTGTTCGCGGTGGGCCTCTGGCTGCGGCGGGCCTGGCCGGGACGCCGATGCTCCCCAGCGGAGCCCCGCTCCCCGGGCCCCTCCGCCCGCCCGACCGCCCTGGAGTGGAAACAAGGCCTGGGGATCGGGGTCTTCGGCTCGCTGGGGCTCATCCTCCAGATGGACGGGTTGGCCTACACCGCCGGATCCGTCTCGGCCTTCCTCACCCAGGGCTATGCGGTGTTGATCCCGATCTGGGTGGCGGTGTCGTGCCGTCGGCTTCCCGGATGGCCGGTGATCGGGGCCTGCCTCCTGGTCGCCCTGGGTGCGGCGCTGCTCGCCGGGGTGCGGCCCGACAACCTGCGCCTCGGGCGCGGGGAGCTCGAGACCCTCGCCGGCTCGGTGCTCTTCGCCGGGCAGATCCTCTGGCTGGAACGGGCGGAGTTTTCCGGCAACGACTCGGTGCGGGCCACCACCGTGATGTTCGGGGCGATGGCGGCGACGGCCTGGCCCCTGGCCCTGGTCCTGGCCCCCCACCCTCAGGATGTCCTCCGGGCGTCCGCCTCGACGGACATCGCCGGGCTCTTCGCCCTGCTGCTGGCCGGCTGCACCCTGCTGACCTTCCCGCTGGCCAACCATTGGCAGCCCAAGGTGACGGCCACCCAGGCGGGGCTGCTGTACTGCACCGAACCGGTGTTCACGAGCGTGGTCTGCCTCTTCGTGCCCGGCTGGATCTCGAGGGCGACCGGGTTGTCATACCCGGATGAATCCCTCGACACGCGACTGGTGCTCGGCGGTGCCTGCATCCTGGCGGCCAACGTGTGGATCCTCCTGCGTCCGCCGCCGGCACCCGCGGCCACCTGAGCCGCACCCCGCCAGCGGGTGCCGGCAGCCTGCCGGGCGTTTTCCGGGCTACTTCCACCGCATCCGGGCCAGCACGGGATAATGGTCGCTCGGCTGCCGGCCGCCGGGGGTCAGGTCCACGACCTCGGCGTGGGAGACCTGCGCCTCGCCCCGGAAGAGGATCCAGTCGATGCGGGCGCTGTTGAAGGTGGGTTTTCCGAACCCGTTGAAGGAGTTGAGCGTCTCGTTGCGCCGCCGGGCCGCCGCGAACCAGGAGTCGGTGAATCCGATCTCCTTCGTCAGGGCGTCGTAGACGACATTGCGGGTGGCCACGGCGTTGAAGTCGCCCATGAGGATCACCCGGTCGGAGGGCGGCAGCTTGGCCAGTCGGGTGCGGATCAGGGCCGCACCCTTCTCGCGGGCCGGCTGGAGCGCGTGGTCGAGGTGGGTGTTCCAGAGGTGGAACTCCTTGCCCGTGATCCGGTCGCGGAAGTGCACCGAGGTGACCATGCGCCGGTTCGGGTTGCCCCACGTCGAGGAGCCGATCACCTCGGGGGTATCGCTCAGCCAGAAATGGTCGTAGGCCAGCGGCTCGAATCGGTCGCGCCGGTAGAAGATGGCCATGAACTCACCCCGGCTCCCGCCATCCCGGCCGGTGCCGATCCAGTCGTGGCCGGGAAGGTCCGAGGCCAGGTCCCTCAGTTGCGGATACACCCCTTCCTGGGTGCCCATCAGGTCCGGGGGGAACTCCTCAAGCAGCGCCTTCATGGCCGGCCGTCTCAGGGACCAGGCCTCGGGCCCCTTGGCACTGGCGTAGCGCAGGTTGTAGGTCATCACTCGCAACTCCGGACCGGCGGTGTCGCCACCAGGCCGTTCCGCCGCTGCCGCCAGGCCCGGGGCGGCGGCGACCAGGGGAAGGCTTGAAAGGAATCGACGCCGGGAATTCATGCACCCCAGAGACACCGGACCGGGCGAAAGCTCAAGCAAAACACCAGCCCTGGGCCGAGCCGGGCGGTCACCGCGGCTTCTCCAGCAGGCCCTGGCGGATCCTGCGGGCCCGCTGGTCCCAGGCGGCGGCGACGGCGGGCAGTTCGCGGGCGACATGCTCGTAGAGTCCGGCAGCCTCGCCGACACGGCCGAGGCGCTCGAGGGTTTCGCCGGTCACCCGCGCCGCCTCGGCCAGCACCTCGGGTGGCACCTTTTCGCCGGAAAGCAGGACCCGCCCCAGGGCCACATCAAGGCCCGAGCGGATCGAGCGATCGTAGAACTCCGCCGCCTCCGAACCCGGCCTCAGCTCGGCCATCCTCCGGTTGACAGCCGCATGGCCCAGCCACGCCCGGCAGCGCGTCTCGATCCCGGCACCAGGCAGCGTGGCAGCCTTCCGGTAGAGCTCGGCGGCATTGGCGTAGTCGGCCGGATTCAGGGTGCTGAGCTGGAAATGGCAGTTGGCCATCATCCCGAGGGCCGGAGCGAGGTGGGGGCTGTTGGTGAATTCCAGCACCCGGCCGAAGGCCTCCAGCGCCAGGCGGTATCGGGACAGCGGGTCGGCGCCCGGCTCGACCGGCCGCGCCTGCAGCAATTCCCCGTAGTGGAAGAGCGCCGCAGACTGAACCTCTGCCGGCGCCGCCTTGTCATTGATGAGTTCGCGGAAGTGCTCCGCCGCGGACTCGAAGTTCTGAAGTTTCCGGCCAGCCTCGGCCGCCCAGAGCTTGGCCCGGTACCAGGTCTGCCCCCTGGCCAACCGCACGGTGGGGTTGGTGAGGAGGGCGGCGCTGGCCTGTCCGGCCTGGAGATAGTCCTGCTGCTCGAAGAAACGCCCCGCCAGCCAGAGCTGGGCGGAGATGGTGCCGGGATCGGCGGGGTTCTTGGCGGCCAGCTCCGAGAACAGCCCCATGGCTGCCGTGGGATCACCCGACCTTGCCAGCGCGTAGGCCAAATGAAAACCGGCACGGACAGCACCGCCGTGCTGCGGATGGGATTCAAGCCATCGGCGCAAGGAGGTCACCGATTTGGCCCAGTCGCCGTCGAGGATGCCGATCATGGCCAACTCGAGCTCCACGTCGGCCCGGAGCCCGCTGTCAGGGAATCGCGCCACGTACTCCTGCAAGAGGCCTCGGCCGAGTTCGCCGGCCCCCTGCCGCGCCAGGGCGGACCCCAGCCAGAGGGCCCCCCTCCCGGCACGGTCTCCCGACTGGGGCAATTCGAGCAGATGCCGAAGGACCGACTCCCCGACCGGGCCATTGG
>JBIKMQ010000430.1:0-3252 GCA_044359215.1 Candidatus Chromulinivoraceae bacterium | reverse complement strand
GGCCTCGATGGCGAAGCCCAGGTGGCGGGCGAAGTCCTGCGCCCCCTTGCCGACGAGCAGGTGGTGGTCGGTCTGCTCCATCACGGCATGGGCCACCCGGGACGGGGTCCGCACGCCCTCGAGCGCGGCAACCCCGCCGGCGCGCTTCTTCGGCCCGTGCATGCAGCACGAGTCCAGTTGCACAACGCCCTCCGCATTGGGCAGGCCTCCGTAGCCCACGCTGGTGTCCTCGGGGTCGAGTTCCACGAGGTTCACGCCGGCAATGAGCGCCTCGAGGATGTCGGTGCCGCCGACCATCCGCTCGAAGGCCAGCTCCACGCAGGTCTTCGATCCGCCGTTCTTGTGGAAGTTGCCGTTGGCCGAGGCGATGACCACGGGCCGCGACGTGCGGGAGCGGACGACCGCAGGGGCGGCCAACACGGCACCGGAACCGAGGGGGGCGGCCGCGGCGACCAGGCCGGTGGACTTCATGAACGCGCGTCGCGACTGGCGGGGAGTCATGTTGCCGAGCTAGGCCCTGGGACCCGTTCGGGTCAAGCGCCGGTTTATGCCCGTCCGGCCCCGGGTCTTGGGCTGCCCGGGAGCGCCGGGATCGATGCACCGGTCAGCGGGCCGTCTTCCCACGCTGGGACAGCAGGAAGCCCAGGAGGTGGTGGACGTCGTCGGGCGGCAGGACCTCGGCGAAGTTGTCGGGCATCAACGACAGGTCCGTCTCGTGGGTTTCACGGATCTCATCGAGGGCGAATCGCCGCTCCTGGCCGCCGGCGTCGAGATAGATCCTCTGGCGGCCCTCGGCCCGCCGGAAGAGGCCGCTGAAGGTGTCCCCATCCTTCAAGGTCACCAGGCTCTGGCGGAAGATCCGATCCACATTCCGGTTCGGGTCGAGCACGTCCTCGCAAAGGCGCTCGGCACCCCGGTGGCCCACGCCATCCAGCTGCGGCCCAACCTGCCCGCCCCGCCCTGCCAATGAATGGCAGGGCCGGCAGTGGGTCTCGAAGATCCGGGCACCGGCGGTGGCGTCCGGTCGGGACTTGAGGAAGGCCGCATGGCGGTCGGCCACCCGTTGGCGGCGATGCTGCTGGCCAGGATCGACCTCGGCCACTGCCGGAAGCCGATCGCGGAGGTCGGGCCGGGTGGCCAACAGTCGATCGCGGAGGGCCCGCTCGCCCAGCAAGGCCGCCGGGGCGCGACCATCGCTCACGGCCTTCACGAGCGCCCCGGCACCTTCGGGCGTCCCAGCCAGAGGCAGCGAGATCGCGCCCGCCGTGCCGGACGGGGCATCGGCCAGCACCCGCAGGAGGAGCACCGTGGCGGTCCGGGGTGCGAACCGGACCAAGGCCTGGGCGATGGCGGCACGCTGCTCGCGGGTCGCCGACTCGTCCCGCAACAACGATTCGGCCATTGGTTCCGCCCCGGCATCGGCCATCTCCAACAACGCGCGGACACAGGCCAGACGCGCCTCCATGGGACTGCGCGCATCGACGGCACGCCGGCGGAGGACCGAGGCCTGGTCCCGCAGCCCGAGCCGCGCCGCCCACTCGGCACCGAAGCGGATCCTGGCCGCGGTCCCGGCGTCGTCGGCCAGCAACGCCTTCGCCAGTTCCACAGCCCAAAGACGGATGGAAGGGCCCGGGACCAACCCGCGCTGGGACAACCCCTGCTCGACCGCCTGGAACCATTCGAACTGGACCGAACGATCAAGGTCCGACCGATGGCGACAGGCCATCACCCACTCCTCGAGGTCCGATGGCGATCCATGGCGTGCGGCATGCCGCAGACGGTCCACGAAACCCACCTCGCGTGGATTCCGCCCCTTCAGGTGGTCGAGCAGGAACGCGGCGGACTCGGCCGAAGGGATGGCCAGGCAGACGTCGGCCACCGCGGCAAGGGCTGCGGCGTCCCCGAGTCCCTCGCGCCGGACCCGCCGGAAGATGGCTTCGTCGAGCAACTGGTCGCGGAGCGCCTTGCGCACCTGATAGACCAGGTGGGTGTCGGACTCGGGCACGGCAGGACGGAGGGCCAACAGCGGGGCAACGGCCTCGAAGGACGGATGGCGCGCCAGGCCATCGGCCGCCGCACGGACCACGGGTGCCGACGGGTCGCGGAGCGCCGCAATCATCCGGGCCCGATCGGCCTCCGACCAGACGGTCCGTTCCACCTGCACCCGCATCGCGTGCAGACGGAGGAGCGGTTCAGGGTCGGCCGCGGCCGAGGTCCACTCCGGCGGCCTCAGCAGGCCACGGCGTTCAAGGATCCATAGGGCGCCGATCCTCTGGGTTGCCGGCGCGGATGGATCGGCCAGGGCGGCCCTCAAGGGGTCCACGAAGGGCGCGGCCTCGGCGTCCCCGAGGTCACACAGGTGGTTCAGCACGGCCAACCGATGCGAGAGGCTCGGGTCGGCCAGCCGGGCCACCGTCTTGGCTACCGGGAGGCCTGCGAACTCCGGACGACGACGCAGGAGCGGCTTACCGTCGGACCCACGGCGCACCACGCGCCAGATGCGCCCGCTGGTGCGGTCCCGCCCGGGGTGCGAGAGCGGCACCTCCACATGCGCGATGATCCGGTTGTAGAAGTCGGCGATGTAGAGGGCTCCGTCGGGCCCGAACTGGACGTCCACGGGGCGGAACCACGGGTCGGTCGTGCTCACCAGGTCGGGCATCTCGTGGGCGATGCGCGTGGAGCCACGGTCCTCGATGCGGTCGCGGTTCACCCGGCTGGTCACCACATTGCCCAACAGGAAGTGGCCCTGGAAGTCGGCCGGCCAAAGCGGCTCGTCGCAGTACGCCAGACCGGCGATGGCCGTGGAACCGTGGTTGTGCCAGAGCATTTGCGGCGCGTAGCCCAGACCGTCGTGCGGTTTGCCGAACACCGGATAGAAGCCGCCGTGGATGACCTGGTAAATGGGCATCGAGTGGCAGTCGGAGGTGAACAGGTTGCCCATGGGGTCGAAGCACAGGCCGAAGACGTTGGCCTGCCCGTCGCCCACCTTCTCGATGCGGGAGCCATCGCCCCGGAACCGGAAGGTCGCCCCCCGCATCTCCAGCCAGTGCCCGTCGGTGCCCTTCACCCGCGTCTGGTTGCCCACGCCTTGGCCGCCGTGGAACCAGCCGTTGAACCCGCGCCGGAAATTGTTGGCCAGGTTGTGGGTGTCGGTGGCACCGAATGGACCATAGAGAACCTCGCGTCGGTCAGCGCGGCCGTCGCCGTCGGTGTCCTGCAAGTTCACGACATTCGGGATGCTGAACACGATGG
>JBIKMQ010000429.1:0-3257 GCA_044359215.1 Candidatus Chromulinivoraceae bacterium | reverse complement strand
CTGTCGCGAGGCCCACGAGGAGACCGGCCTGGTCCTCACGCCCGCCGACCTCCATCTCACCGGGCTCATCAGCGAGCACGGCTATCAGGGTCAGACCCACTGGTTGATGTTCCTCTTCGAGATCAAGCCCCGCCTCCGGCACCTGCCGCCACCGCACCGCGAGGGGGACTTCGGGTTCTACAGCCGGGCCGAGCTGGCCCTCCTGGACCTGCCCGACACCGACCGCGAGCAGATCTGGCCCCTTTTCTGGAGTCATCGCGACGGGTTCTTCGCCGCGCATGCCCATTGCCACGGGCAGGGCGGATCGACCTGGACCCTCGAGCAGAGCAGCCCCCGCCGACGCACCTGATCCGGTCCCGCCCACGGTCACCCCGCAACCCATGGATTCCCAGCCCTTCCCGGACCTCGTCGATCCCGAGGTCGACCGTGCCTTCATGGGCGAAGCCCTGCGCCAGGCGGTCAAGGCCTACGACGCCCAGGAGGTTCCGGTGGGGGCGGTCATCGTGCGCGGCCACCGGGTCATCGCGCGTGCCTGGAACCAGGTGGAGCTGCTCAAGGATGCGACCGCGCACGCCGAGATGCTCGCACTGACCATGGCGCAGGAGGCCGTCGGCGACTGGCGCCTGACCGACTGCACGCTCTACGTCACGAAGGAGCCCTGCCCGATGTGCGCCGGGGCCATCGTCCATTGCCGGCTCGCCCGCGTGGTCTTCGGGGCGCCCGACGCCAAGGCCGGGGCGGCCGGGGGGGCGATGAACCTCCTGCAGTTTCCCACCCTCAACCACCGCAGCGCAATCACCCCGGGCGTCCGGGAGGAGGAATGCCGCCACCTTCTCAAGGCGTTCTTCCTCGAGCAGCGGCAACGCAAGGATCGCCCGCCCGATCCCGCCGACTCGTGAGGCCTCTGCGGGGTTGCCGGTCCGCCGTTCACCGCCCGTGGCTTTGGCTCCTGGGGTGGATGCTCCCCGGGCTGGCGGCGCGGGCGCTGATCCTCTTCGGTTCCGGGGATCCGGCCCGCAACACCACCCCGCCGGCCGCACCCCTCGAGCGCAGCGGGTGGGATTGGCAGGGACGCTGGCGGTTCGCCCTGGGCACGGTCATTGGTCCCCGGCAGTTCCTCACGGCCGACCACCTCGGGGGCCGGCCAGGGGACACCTTCGAGTTCCGCGGCCTGCGCTACCGGGCGGTGGCCGTCACCAACCGGCCGGGCACCGACCTTCAGGTCGTCACCGTCGAGGGGCGATTCGGTGATGCCGCCCCCCTCCAGACCGTCGCCCGCGAGGGAGGGCGTCCCCTTATGCTCTTCGGCCGGGGGAGTCCCCGGGGCGAGGCTGCGGCCGGGCGGGGGTGGTGGGTCGGCGACTACGACGGCGTCCAACGGTGGGGGACCAACCGCGTGGAGGGGTTCGTGCCCGCCGACGTCTCCCCGGTGGGGGAGTTGCTGGTGATCGACTTCTCGGCCAACGCCGGTGGCGATGAAGCGATGTATTCGGGAGGGGACTCCGGCTCGGGCGCCTTTTTGCTGGATCGCGACGGGCGCTGGAAGCTGGCCGGCGTGGGGTTCTCGGTGGAGGGGCCGTACGCTCCCGACACCAACTCGACGCCACGATCCGGGGCGCTTTACGACACGCGCGGGCTGTGGGTGGGGCTGGCGGGCTTCCAGGAATGGTTGCCGGAGGGCCCGACGCCGACGGGAACCCTGGGCTTCATGACCCGCATCTCCAGCCATGCCGGCTGGTTGGCGCTCCAGATACCGGCCCCGCCACCGGCGGGCCATCGGATCCTCGAATCGTCCCCCGACCTGCAGGGCCCGTTCGCCGAGGAGGCCGCCTATGCGGTCGATGCCGACCAGCGACGCATCGAGGTGCCCGTGCCCGGGACGACGGGCCGATTCTACCGTCTGCGGGGCGCCTCGCGCCTGGAACTCCGGGCCGTCGCGGCCGGCGTCTGCACCTTCGGGTTCGATCCGTGATCGACGAACGATGGCTGAGCGCCCCCCCCCCGGCGCATCACCGGGGCCTGACGGACGTCGCCGCCGGAGGTGGCCTCTCCGTGCCCCCGGGAGCGTTGGGGAAGACCGCTCCGGGATCGGCCCCCGCCAGCAACTCCACCCAGCGGTCCATCCGGGTCCGCGCCTGGGGGCTGCCCTGAGCCTCGTTGGCGTAGATGGCGAAGACCCACTCCTCGCCGCCTGCCGTCGTCACGTAGCCGCCCAGCGCATGAACCCCCCGGAGGCTGCCGGTCTTGGCCCGGACCGAGCGGTGGGCCCGGCCCGTCTGGAATCGTCGACGGAGTGTTCCGTCCACTCCGGCCAGCGGCAGGCTTTCCTTCCAGACCCGTTGGTGCGCGTTCCGTGCCATGAACCGGAGCAGTGCCACCGTCGCCGCGGGCGAGACACGGTTTGAGCGGGACAGCCCGGAGCCCTCCTCCAGGTGCACCTCGTCCGGGGCGATCCCGGCGCGTTGCAGCAGCCGCGGCATCTGCGCCAGTCCCCAGGCGTCGTGACCCACCGCGCGGACCCCGGCATCGGGGGGTGTCGGGGTTCCGGACCCCGGGGATCGTGCCGCCTGTTCGGCCGCGCGCCCCACCTCCGCCAGCAGCAATTGGGCGTGCAGGTTCTGCGACGGCTTCAGGCACAGGCCCAGGCGGTCGCCCAGGGGCGTGGACGTCCACTCGTCCCAGGCGAGTGGAGGACGGGCCTCTCCGGAGTGGTCCACCCGCACTCCCCCCGAGACCCGCACACCCCGGCGCTCGAGCGTCCGACGCAGCAGTTCCCCGAAGACCTGGGCCGGGTGGGCCACCGCCAGTTCGGCCGACCAGGCGTTGCTGCCGGTCGCCAACCGTCCCCGGACCTCGATCGGCCGACCTGGCGCGGTGCGTCCGTACCGGATGCGGTGCGTGGTGTTGGTGCCCGGGAACACCGCCCACGTCACCTCGAGGGATGGCAGCGGGGGATCGACCCGGAATGGCACCGGCAGGGTGCCGGCAGCCCCGGGCGGTGCGACCAACCGGAAGGTGTTGTCGTTGACCACGAAGGCCGAGACCGGTGCCGCGTACCATTCGGCGCGATCCTCCGCGTCCCAGCCCGGGCCGTATTCCGGCACCCGCACCGCCGCATCGCACATCACGAGGTCTCCCCGGATCTGCCTCAGGCCCCGGGATCGCCACCGGTCCACCCAGGTCTCCAGGGCCGTGTCCCACGTGCCCGGGGAGTCCACGGAACCGGCCCGGGGGGCCGTTCCCAGGGTCGGGTCGCC
>JBIKMQ010000428.1:0-3260 GCA_044359215.1 Candidatus Chromulinivoraceae bacterium | reverse complement strand
CTGGATGTCAACGAATCCGCCAGCGAGACCTTCGTGCTGACCGTGAACGACGGCGACGGGGACCCGGTGGCCCAGACCTACACGGTGAGCGTGACCGGCGCGGATGACGCACCGGTGCTGGCGGTGGTGCCGCCGGGAACGGTCTCCGAACAGGAGTTGTCCTCGGCCGTCACCGAATCCGGCCTTTCCGGCACGCTGGGTGGCTCCGACGTGGACGTCGAGTCGCTGACCTATGGCATCGCGGAGGGACAGCAGGAGGGCGACACGGTCCGCAAGGTCGGCGCCTTCGGCACCCTGACGGTGCATCGCATCACCGGGGCCTTCAGCTACGTGCGCGACGCTTCGGCCGTCGAGGCCGGGATCCCGTCGGAGTCCGCCACCGACCAATTCGTCGTCACCGTGAGCGATGGCGACGGCCCCCTGGTGGGCCGCACCTACTCGGTGACCCGGACCGGCGCCAACGATGCGCCCACCCTCGAGGTCCCGGCCCCGGTCACGCTGGTCGACACGATGGCCGCCGACAGCTTCGAGCCCATCTCCGGGCGCCTCGTCGGTCGCGATGTCGACGCGGGCGCGGTGCTGCGCTACGGCATCGCCGGCGTCGTCCCGTCGCAGGGCGTGTCCACGCTGGTGGGCCCGCAGGGCACGCTGGTGGTCACCAACGATGGCGGCGGCTGGCGCTTCGTGCCGAATGCCCCGGCGATCGATGCGCTGCAGGTCAACGTGACCAACCTCCTCCAGGTCCGCGTCGATGACGGCTCGGCCAGCGCCCAGGTGTCGCTGGTGGTGCGCATCGAGGCGGCCAACGACCGTCCGGTCGCCGTGGCCCAGAGCCTCACGCTGGATGAGGATTCCACCCGGGCCATCACCTTGGGCGCCACCGACCCCGATTCGCCCATCCTCACCTACTCGATCGTCGTGTCCCCGGGCCGGGGCGCGCTCACCGGGACCGGGCCGGGATTCGTCTATGTGCCGGTGGCCAACGCCAACGGGTCCGACCGCTTCACCTTCCGCGTGTCCGACGGTTCCCTGGTCTCCACCGAGACCGAGGTGACCCTGCAGATCCGCCCGGTGAACGATGCGCCCAATCTGGGAGACATCACGGTCGCCGGGGTGGAGGACACCGTGGTGCCCCTCCCGGCGCCGGTCTTCGTGGCACGGTATTCGGATGTCGAGGGCACGGCCCTGCAGGCCATCCGGATCCTGAGCCTGCCGGATGCGGGCGTCCTGACCCTCGCCGGCCAACCCGTTGTGGTCGGCCAGACCATCGAGGTCGCGGCCCTCGCGTCCTTCTCTTACATGCCCGCGCCGAACGACGACACGCAGCGTACCTTCCGCGTCGCAGCCTCCGACGGGGGCCTGGTGTCCGCGCCCGCCACGGTGCTCATCTTCCTCGCCCCGGTGAATGACATCCCGACCTTGGTGGCGGTGAGCCCGACCTCCAGCCCAACCCCTCCGATCGGTGGCACCGCCCAGCCGGGCACCCGGGTGGATGTGTACGCCAATGGAACGTGGATCGGATCGGCCCAGACCAGTGCCGACGGTGTGTGGAGTCTGGTCCCGGCGTCGCCGCTGGCCGACGGGAGCTATTCGCTCACCGCGACCTCGACCGATGCCGCCAACCAGACCAGCCCGCCATGCCCGCCGGTGGCGCTCGTCGTCGACACCGGCCGGCCGCTGGTGCCCACGATCGGGGTGGCCAGTCCGACCCTTGACCAGTTCCCGCCCATCTCCGGAACGGCCGAGGCCGGTATCCGGGTCCAGGTGGAGATCGACGGTCGGTTCCTGGGCATTGCCCCGTCGGACGCCTCGGGACGTTGGACCCTCCGCCCCGCCTCGCCGATCCCCGCGGGCTCGTATTCGCTGGTGGCCATCGGGTTGGACACCGCCGGCAACCGAAGCGCCCAGAGCAGCCCGGCCACGTTGGTCATCGACCTGACGGCGCCGGATGCCCCTGTCATCCAGTCGCCGGTGACCGCCGCGACACCCAGACCGGAGATCGTCGGCACCGCCGAGCCCGGATCGACGGTGCAGGTGGTGGTCGGACAGTCCTCGGTCGGAACGGCCATCGCCGATGCCCTGGGCATCTGGAGGCTTCGGCCCGATCGGGATCTCCAGGTCGGACCGCACGTGGTCTCGGCCAGGGCGAGGGACATCGCAGGCAACCTTGGGCCGGTCAGCGCACCATGGGACCTGTCGGTCGTCGATCTGCTCTCGGAAGCCCCGGTCATCGAGGGCCCGCGGGTCACTCAGGACGCCACGCCCGACATCTTCGGCACTTCGCCCCCGGGGGCGACGGTTGTCGTCTGGGAGGGTGATGTCCGGTTGGGCTCGACCGTCGCGGATGCGACGGGTCGGTGGGTGATGAGCCCGGAAAACCCGATGCCGAATGGAGGTCACCAGATCGATGCCGAGGTGGTCGATGGCCTCGGTGGCAGGAGCCCCCGCAGCGCCGGTTGGCAGTTGTTCATCCAACGGGTCGGCCTGGCGGTGCCGACGGTGACCTTTCAATCGGCACCGACCGGGACGCCGGTGATCCGGGGCACTCTCGACGGTCGTGAGACGACCCTGATGACCATCTCGGTCGGTGGCCGGGTCTACCGATCCTCGGATGGATCGGTGGTGATCGACCGCGTGTTCGGGCGCTGGAGCCTGGCCATCCCGGCCGAGCATCGGCTGCCGAACGGTACCTACCCCGTCGACGCGGTCGCGCAGGATGCCCTCGGAGTCACGGCTGCCGACCTGACGACCGACGAGCTCCTGGTGGGCCTCTCGGGCAGCGGGTCCAAGCCTTCCGGTCCGCCGGTGCCGGTCTCGCCTGAGGCGTTGACCTTCATGGTCCAGGATCGCAACCCCTTCACCGTCGATTTGGCGACGCTCTTCACCGATCCGTCCCAGAGGCCGCTGCAGTTCGCGCTGGTCGGCGTGGACAACGTCCAGGCCGGTTTGGATGGCTCGGTGCTGAAGCTGGAGTTTTCCAAGACGTTCAACTCGCACGCCACCATCCGCATCCAGGTGATCGCCGATCCGTCGGATCCCTCGGTCAATCCGGTCTATGCCATCACGGTGATCTACGACGCCGACCGGGATGCCATTCCGGACGAGGTGGAGGCCGTGGCCTGGGACTTCAATGGCGACGGTGTGGAGGACGCCTACCAGAACGCCGTGGCCACATTCCCGATGAGGAATTTTGCGGCGGGCGCGGCGGCCCCGTTGAGGGACTTCACCTCGCTCATCATCGGGGACTACTCGCCCACCAA
>JBIKMQ010000426.1:0-3276 GCA_044359215.1 Candidatus Chromulinivoraceae bacterium | reverse complement strand
GCAGGATGGTGGCGTGCAGGTCGTGCACGTGCACGGGGTTCTCGACGACGTGGTAGCCGAACTCGTCGGTGGCCCCGTGGGTGATGCCGGACTTCACGCCGCCTCCGGCCATCCACAGGCTGAAGGCATGCGGGTGATGGTCCCGGCCGAAGGTCTTGCCGGAGACCTGGGCGACGGGCGTCCGTCCGAACTCGCCTCCCCAGATCACCAGGGTGTCGTCGAGCAGGCCGCGCTGCCGCAGGTCGGCCAGGAGCGCCGCCGTGGGCCGGTCGGCCGCCCGGCATTGGCGGGCGTGCTCGCGATCGATGTCGGTATGCGAGTCCCATCCGCGGTCGTAGAGCTGCACGAAGCGGACGCCCTTCTCCACCAGCCGACGAGCCATCAGGCAGTTGTTGGCGAAGGAGGGACGGCCCGGCTCGGCGCCGTAGAGTTCAAGCATCGACGCCGGTTCTCCCCGCAGGTCCGTCAGTTCGGGAACGCTGGCCTGCATGCGGAAGGCCATCTCGTACGAGGCCACCCGTGAGAGGATCTCGGGATCCTCGAGCGCCTCGTGCCGGCGGCCATTCATCCAGGCCAGCAGGTCGAGCTGTCCGCGGCGCTCGTCCCGGGTCACGCCCGGCGGGTTGGCCAGGTGCAGCACCGCGTCGCCCCGGTTTCGGAACGGCACGCCCTGGTGGCGCGAGTCGAGGAACCCGTTGCCCCAGAAACTCTGGAGCAGCGGTTGGCCATCGTCGGAGCCGGAGGTCAGGACGATGTAGGCCGGCAGGTCGCGGTTCTCGGAGCCGAGTCCATAGGACAGCCAGGCGCCCAGGGTGGGACGGTCGAACATCGGCGAGCCGCAGTTCATCACGTTGACCGCCGGGTCGTGGACGTTGGTGTCCGTGCGCATCGAGCGGATGACCGCGATCTCGTCGACCACCTGGGCCAGGTGGGGCAGCCAGTCCGACAGGACGATGCCGGAGCGCCCCCGGGGCGCGAAGGTCCGCGACGACCCCTTCAGGGCCGGGGTTCCCCGGATCAGCGCGAACTGCTGGTGGTTCTTGAGGAGCTCGGGCGGGATGGGCCGGCCGTCGAGTTCCCGCAGGAGGGGCTTGGGGTCGAAGAGGTCCACGTGCGAGGGACCACCCGCCATGAACAGGAAGATCACCCGCTTGGCCCGGGCCGGGAACCGGGGCGCCGAGGTCTCCGCCCGGAGCAGCGATGCCAGCGCGATGCCGCCCATGAGACCCATCGCCCCCCGGTGTAGGAACGTTCGCCGGTTGGACGCGGCGACGAGGGCCTCCGGCGAAGGGGCGATGCGGCTCATGGGCGGCAGAGGAATTCGTCGAGGTTCAGGAGCACCGTGGCGACGGAGGTCCAGAGGGCCTGCGTGTCCGCCGAATCGGCACGCCGGGCGGTCACGAACGCCAGGAACCGGGTGCGTTCTTCCGGCTCCGGCCGACGACCCAGCGTGAGGCGGAAGGCCCGGTCGATGCGCCCGGGGTCGTCGAGCGACATCTCCCGCAGCAGCCGAACTGCCAGCGCGGCGGCGGCCTCGGTGAACACCGGGTCGTTGAGCGTGACCAGCGCCTGGGTGGGCACGTTGGAGAGGGCGCGTCGTGGGGTGCACACGGTGCGGGCAGGCGCGTCGAGGATCTCCAGCGTCGGGTGCAGGGCCATGCGACGCCAGTAGGTGTACAGGCTGCGCCGGTGGCGGCCGGGGCCGTCGCTGGCGACCCATTTCCCGGGCAGGGCCCGCTCCTCCCAGTAGTGGTCGGGTTGCGCGGGGAAGACCGGCGGCCCGCCGGCGGACAGGTCGAGCCAGCCGGCCACCGCGAGGGCCTGGTCCCGGAGTTGCTCGGCGGGCAGGCGGGGGCGGGGCGCCCGGGCGAGCCACCGGTTCGAGGGGTCCCGTCGGCGCGCCGCGTCGTCGGGGTTCCTTGCCGACTGACGGTAGGTCGCCGAGGTGACGATGAGCCGCTGGACATGGCGGAGGTTCCACCCGCTGGAGACGAGTTCGCAGGCCAGCCAGTCGAGCAGTTCGGGGTGCGAGGGGCGTTCGCCCTGCAGTCCGAAGTCGGCGGGCGTGCGCACCAGCCCCTGCCCGAAACAGGCCTGCCAGAGGCGGTTGACGGCCACCCGGGCGGTGAGTGGATGGCGTCCGTCCACCAGCCAGCGGGCCAGTTCGAGGCGGTTGGATGGTTGGCCCCCGGCCGGGGTTCCGAAGACCGCCGGCACGCCGGGGCGGACCGTCTCGCCCAGGCGCAGGAAGTCACCCCGGACATGCACCCGGGTCGCGCGCGGCGTCGCCAAGTCTTCCATCACGGGCACCCGCAGGACCTCGCGGTCCAGCTGGGCGATGGCGGCGTCAAGGCCGGCCACGCGTCCCCGGAGCCGTGCCGCTTCCGGGGACTGGTCGCCTGCCAAGCTGGTCCGGCCGGCCCCGCTGGTCTGGCCCTGTGGATCCAAGGCCTGAAGTTGGGCGCGGAGTTCGCCCGCCTCCCGGGTCAACTCGGCGCGCCTCGCCTCGCGGGCAGGATCCGGCAGGGCCATCGAGGGACCGTCCTGCGCGAACGCCTCGCCGGTGTGCACTCCGTTGTTGAAGATCGCGAACAGCGAGAAGTACTCGCGCTGCGAGACGGGGTCGAAGCGGTGGTCGTGGCACTCGGCGCACCCAAGGGTCAGGCCGAGCCACGTGGTGCCCGTGGTGTTGACCCGGTCCACGACTCCCTTGAGGCGGTACTCCTCCACCGGGTAGGTGTTGCCCTTGGCCTGTGGCGAATTGCGGTGGAAGCCCGAGGCGATGCGTTGCTCCGTGGTGGCTCCCGGCAGGAGGTCGCCGGCGAGTTGCTCGACGGTGAACCGGTCGAAGGGAACGTTGCGGGCGAAGGCATCGACGACCCAGTCCCGGTAGGGCCAGATGGAGCGGGGGCCGTCGTCGGCGAATCCGTTGGTGTCGGCGTAGCGCGCGAGGTCGAGCCAGTCCTGCGCCTGGCGCTCGGCATGGGTTCGTGAGGAGAGCAGCTCGTCGACGGCCCGCCCGTAGGCTTCATCGCCGGGTGCCGCGAGAAATCGGCCCATCAGCGTTTCGGAGGGAGGCAGGCCGGTCAGGTCCAGGGCCAACCGGCGGAGCAGCGTTTCGGGTGGCGCCTCCGGAGCAGGCTGCAAGCCCGCCTGCCCAAGGCGCTGCAGCACGAAGGCATCGATGGCGTTCCTCGGCCAGCCCGTGCCGGTCGTTGCCGGCGGCACCGGGCGCGTCGGAGGCACGAAGGCCCAATGCGCCGGCGCCTCCGAGCC